>NZ_JAKGTF010000005.1:0-247314 GCF_022324735.1 Clostridium sp. YIM B02551
CGAATTTTTTGATTCAAAAGACGCATATAGATTCCACGTGAGCCTTTATCAAATCCTCTAAATTTATATGCGCCTAAGATTGTTTCGAAATCCTTTTTATCACTTTTATCCTTTTTACTTCTAGTCTCTTCTGCTTTTATCCATCGATAATATCCGGAACGTGATACGTGAGCCGTTTCGCATAGCAAACAAATATTTAGAAGATTATTATCTCGTTCTGTTATTTCTTTAATTAGTTTGTACTTTAGGGATGTTTTCGCTTGTATTCCCAGTTTGCCTCCTGATCCATTTGAATGTTTTTTTTTAGAAATTCATTCTCTTGCTTTAGGTACTCAAGTTTTTGTTCTAACCGCTTAATTTTTTCAGCATCACTTAGTTCTTTTGTAGATGGACGGCCAGAGTTATTCTTTCGTGTATCCTCGCATCCTTCGGGGCGTAATTGATACATTTTTATTCTTTGCACAAGACTATTTTTTCGAGTTTTCCCGAGAACTTTGTGGTCAATACCCATGTCAGCTAAAATTTGTGACGGAAGTTTACCTGCTCGATATTCCGATTCAAACCTTTCTTTAAATTCCATTGTATAGGTAATAGTTTTTGAGCTTACTTTTTCTATATAAGGATTTTTCCTCAGCTCATCGACCTGTTCATCTGTAAATCGATTCTTACCCATAATAACACTCTCCTAATTTGATATTTTAAGTATAACAAAAAGACCCTACAAAGTAGAGTCAATAAAATTGAGACTAGAGGCTCTTTTTATTAATTGTCTACTTTATAGGATCCATTTTAATAAAGATAGCTCTTTTTCATTAATTAAATTTTATTATTTTTCATTTGAGTCTACATATTCTTTAGCATTCCTTACATCCATTTCACTAGGAATAACTACTTTAGAAACTGGCTTTGTTTTATCCTCATTGGCCCAAGCAGCTGTTACATGTTGTTCTATTGGAACTTCCATAAATCTATCTTTTACTTTTTCATCTGCCATAATAATTCCTCCTCTCTTTTAAATAGTATCTGCAATTTGGTGAAATGTATTATATAAATTATATTAATATTTATCTAAAAAATAAGATTAGTTGAAAAACCTCTCTACTTGCTCTATGTTATCCATTGTATTTCCACAGGTAAAGTTTTCACATATAAACATCATACTTTTACCTTCTGCTTTCCCTTGGATTTCTACAAGACTATTAATTTTGTAAAGTCTTGAGTCCCCGTTATTTAAAATTATTGATTGAAACGGATTATATTTATCATTTATTATATCTAAAGATTTCTCGACAAATTCTTCTCCTATGTTTCCGGCTATAACTATCTCCCTTATGGAACTTATGTTATACATAAAAGCTGTAATAAAATTCACATATCCTATAGGATTTTCCTTTACTGTTCCACTAAAAACATTTATTTGCTTTTCAATGAATTCTTCATATTTTAGACTTCCTGTTAAACTATTAAGTTTTATTAGATTTAATAAAGCAACTGAATTTCCTGAAGGAAGTGCTCCATCATATATTTCCTTAGGTCTTAATATTAATTCCTCACTATCCTTGCCATAGAGATAAAATCCCCCCTCATCTTTATCCCAAAAGAGTTCTATCATCTTCTCATTTAATTCTATTGCCTTTTCTAAATATTTAGTATCAAAACATGCTTCATAAAGTTCTATAAGCCCCCAGACTAAAAACGCATAATCTTCTAGAACTGCTAGACTTGCTGCTTCTCCATCTCTATACCTTGCGAGAAGCCTCCCATCTTTATTTACTAATTTATTTAATATAAAATCAGCTGATTTCTTAGCCACTTTAATATAATCAGGCTTTTTAAATATCTTCCCGCCATTACTAAACGATGCAATCGCTAACCCATTCCAAGAAGTCAAAATCTTATCATCCTTGAAAGGATGAACTCTTTTCTCTCTATATTCAAATAACTTTTTCCTGCTGTTTTCTAAACGCCTTTGCAGTTCCGTGTCTTTCTGCATTTTTTCTAAATCCCCATCTATTAGATTAGGTATGCTTTTCCCTTCAAAATTTCCTCTAATAGTTATATCATATATTTCAGCATAAATTTTTCCTTCCTCATCACCTAACACTCTCATTAATTCATCCAGTGTCCATACATAAAATTTTCCTTCAATCCCTTCAGAGTCTGCGTCCTCAGCAGAATAAAATGCTCCTTCAGATGAAAGCATATCTCTTAGTAAGTAAGTATAAATTTTTTCTGCCACTTCCTCATATTGCTTATTGCCAGTTAAGCTATATGTTTCTGCATATACCAAAGATAATAGTGCATTATCATATAACATTTTTTCAAAATGTGGTACCAACCATTTATTATCTGTAGAATATCTTGAAAATCCAAATCCTATATGGTCAAAAATCCCACCTTTATACATGCACTGAAGATTCTTCTCTATTATTTTTAAAACTTCATGATCTTTATTTTGATAATAATACCTTAGTAAGAAATATAGATTATGTGGTACAGGAAACTTAGGCGCCCTGCTAAAACCTCCATATTCTCTTTGAAAATATTGTTTTAGCTGCAAAGCAGTGTTATTTATTATCTTTTCATTTAGCTCTTCTTTATCATTATTTTTATCATATTTTTTTATTTCCTTAAGCATTTCATCGCAAGTTGTATTAAATTTTTCTCTATCATTTTCCCAAACATCATTTATTTTGTTTAGTAATTCTATAAGGCCTATAGAACCATGTCTGCTCTTCTTTGGGAAATATGTTCCTGCAAAAAATGGTTTTTTATCCGGAGTAAGAATAACTGTTAATGGCCAACCTCCACTACCAGTATAAAGCTGACAAAATGTCATATATATACTATCTATATCTGCTCTTTCCTCTCTATCAACTTTAATAGAAATGAAATGTTTATTTAAAACTTCTGCCACCTCTTCATCCTCAAATGATTCACGTTCCATTACATGACACCAGTGACAAGTGCTATACCCTATTGATAAAAATACCGGCTTATCTTCTGTCTTTGCCTTTCCAAAGGCTTCATCAGACCAACTATACCAATCTACTGGATTGTGAGCATGTTGTAAAAGATAAGGTGATTTTTCATTAATCAATCTATTTGCTGTTCTTTCCATCGTTTTAGGCATATTTTAGGCTCCTTTCATATTTTATTTATATTACTATACCCCAAACAACTATAGCCTATAACCTACAACTGCTTGGGGTATTAAAAATTGCTCTTTTCAATTTTATTTAGCTGTACTCTTCTTATATTCATTTAGCTTTTCGTTTAGTTCTTTTGCTTCCTCACGTCCATTAATATACATCATTGCAAAAACTACTGCCTTTACAACAAAAATAATTATTATATAAACTACTATATTTTCATTATCTATAATATTTCTTGGGCTAAATAACCATAACCATACTATTATCATTATATCTGCCAATGTAGTGCAAATTGAGAAATTAATGATATTAGCCTTTTCTTTTAATTCAAACTTATTAATAAAAGCAAACTTATAAAATGTAAATGATAAAGCTATTATTATAATCTGAAATAAAAATGAAACATTAATTTCTGTTATAGAATACAGCCCTAAATATATAGCCATCAGTACCATTAGGAATCCACAAGCAGTAATAAAATCCTTAACCATAGATTTTAAATATTCTCTAATTTCCATAATAACCTCTCCTTTATAAATTTAATTTCTTTTTTAAGATAGGAACATATTGTCTAGATATATACACTTTCTCTCCATTTAGTAGCAAGGCTTCAAATTTTCCATAAAAAACTGGGTTTAAAGATTTTATTTTTGAAATATTAAGAACAGTTGATTTTGAGGCTCTAAAGAATCCTAAGTTCTCATATTCTGTTTCAAGCTCATATAACCTTAGTCTTGACTCGTAGACCTTTTCCTTACAATAAATAAATACTTTGTTATCTACTGCTTCAAAATAGAAAACATCTTTCGGATTGATAATATTCATTTGTAAGCCTGTGAGACCAATTAGTTTCTTAGATGATGACTTAATTGAATAAATAAGCTGCAATAAAGATTCATCTATTTCATTACATCTTACTATTATCTCTGGTTCACTTCCTTCAGGGATATTTTCTATCGTTATTTTCATTTTAAATCCCTCCCTCTTACTATGATTTAATTATATGTTAGTAATTTATCTCCTTCAACCTGCTAGACTGTATGATGCATAATTGAGTGTATAAGTTGCAATGCTAGTGAAATAAGTTGTAAGAATAATCATAATTTAATTCATAAATGACCTTTTATAAAAGTATATTAAAATAGGAAAGTGTACCCCTTACTAAAGTGGTACACTTTCCTCTATTTCACATTCCTAAATGAGAAATGATTATCCTGCTTTTGAGTTAAACTTATTTCATTGATTCTGGTTTAGGCATTACAAATAAATGTGGTTCTTGAAGATAATCTTGAACTATTCTAAGAGCTTCACCAAATCTTTGATAGTGAACAACTTCCCTTTCTCTTAAGAATTTTAATGGTTCTATTACATCTGGATCATCAGCCATATTAATTAAATATTCATAGGTAGCTCTTGCTTTTTGTTCTGCTGCTAAGTCTTCTGTTAAATCTACAATGGGATCTCCTTTTGATTGAATATAAGCTGCTGTAAATGGTACTCCATCTGCACTTACTGGATATATTCCTTTTCCATGATCTGTATAATATCCACTCATTCCACCTTTTTCTATTTCTTCACGACTTGCACCTTTCATTAATTGACGAACAATTGCACCTACCATTTCTAGATGTGCTAATTCTTCTGTTCCTATGTCATTACAGGTAGCTATAGCTTGAGGAGTGAGCATAGAAAATCTTTGACTTAAATATCTTAATGAAGCGCCTAATTCTCCATCTGGCCCTCCATATTGAGTAATTATTATTTTTGCCATCTTTGGATTAGGATTTTTAATTTTAACTGGATATTCTAAGAACTTATCGTATGTCCACATAAACTATTTTCCCTCCCTTTCAAGCATAGAATTAGCTTCTTCTTCCCATGGCCAAGGTTCACATATCCATTGCCATGGATATGGGCTTAATGAATCATGTTGAGTTAACATACCACAATGCATCTCATAAGCTTCTTTTAATCTTCTACATTCCATTACATAAAAATTAAATTCTTTTAATGCTTCTCCATCCATTGGATGAGTATTGAGAAACAAACCTAAATCTACTTTCATAAAGTTTGCAGCTCGAAGTTGCTTTAATAATTCTTTTTCATTCATATCATGCATTTCATTCTTCATAGGTTTCTCTCTCCTTTCCAGCCAATTTCATTAGATAAGATTCCTTTTCGTTCCCTTCATAAGGACTGTAAAGCTCTGGGAAGGCTGTTCCCCTCTTTAATGCTTCTACTGGTGTAAAAAGAGCACATAGATTTTCATAAGGAACATATGCTGCAGCTAATCTTACATCTTTTATAACTGTTTCTTGTGGTACACAATTACTCATTTTAGGAAATTGCCCCATCTTCTTTGTTGTTTCTACCTTTTTCAATTTTAATCCTCCATAGAATATTAAGTACAAGATATAGTATTCAAACTAGGAGTAAATTGACAAAATTTAACAATAATATTTTTAAAAAAAATATAAGAGAAGATATTCTCTTCCCTTACTAATAAAAAACATATATATTAACCCTTTGGTTTAAAAATAAGTGATGCAATAAATGCAAAAATTATTGCAGCTGATATTCCTGAACTGGTAATCTCAAATATTCCTGTTAATACTCCAATAATTCCTGTTTGCTCAGCCTCCATTAATGCACCCTTTACTAAGGAATTGCCAAAGCTACTTATTGGAACTGATGCACCTGCACCAGCAAACTTTACTAACGAATCATATAAACCCAACCCTCCTAATATTGCCCCTGCAACAACTAAAGTGCTCATTGTATGTGCAGGCGTAAGTTTAAATACATCCATCATTATTTGCCCGATAACGCATATTACTCCTCCAATTATAAACGCCCATATAAAAATTCCCACTTAATAACACCTCTCTTTACATCTCTATAGAAACTGCATGAGCAATACAGGGTATACTTTCCTTTTGTTGATATGATAAAGGAGATAACAATGCTCCTGTTGCAATAACTAATATTCTTTTTAATTCACCTTTCTTCATCTTATTTAGTAGGTGACCATATGTAACTGTTGCTGAACAACCGCATCCACTTGCACCAGCCATCACAGGCTGATCTTCCTTATAAATTAGCATTCCACAATCCGTAAATACAGTACTTGACATATTTACATTATGTTTTGCTAATAAGTCTGTGGCTATTTTATGTCCTATTTTTCCTAAGTCTCCTGTAGCAATTAAATCATAGTGAGATGGCTCGATATTTAAATCTCTAAAATGAGCTTCTATAGTATCTACTGCTGCTGGAGCCATAGCTGAACCCATATTATAAGGATCTGAAATTCCCATATCCACTATCTTGCCTATTGTTGCTGAAGTCACTCTAGGTCCATCTCCATTTTGAGCAACTAGTCCAGCACCAGCCCCTGTAACTGTCCATTGTGCTGTTGGGGGCTTCTGAGCTCCATATTCAGTAGGATACCTAAATTGTTTTTCAGCTGCTATATTGTGACTTGATGCCCCAGCAACTACATATTTAGCAGATTTACTATCAACCAACAAAGAGGCTAATGCTAAACCTTCCATAGCACTTGAGCATGCTCCAAATACTCCCAAGAAAGGTATTCCTAATGTACGTGCAGCAAAACTACTAGATATGATTTGATTCATTAAATCTCCACTTATAAAAAATTGAACTTCTTCTTTTTTCATGCTTGCTTTATTTATAGCTGTTTCACATGCTTCTTCAAGCAATTTCTTCTCAGCTTTTTCTACACTATCTTCACCTAACCATACATCATCGTGAAGCAAATCAAAATCCTCAGATAATGCCCCTTTAGCTTCAAAAGGTCCACCTACTGCAGCTGATGAAATTATCACTGGTTTGGTTTCAAATATCCATGTTTGATTTCCTCTTAACATTTACATCACACCTATCCACTTTAATATCAGTTTTATTATAGATACTACAAAAGCTGAAAAAACTCCAAAGACTATTACAGACCCTGAGAGTTTAAACATATTTCCACCTACTCCTAATACATATCCTTCCGTTCTATGTTCTATAGCTGCAGATGCCATTGTATTTGCAAAACCAGTTACAGGTACTGCTGTGCCTGCACCTGCCCATTGGGCAATGTGGTCATATACTCCAAATCCTGTAAGTAAAATAGATATAATGATTAAAACTGCAGATGTAGGACCACCAGCCGTTTCTTCCTTAAAATTAAAGTATGTAATAAAGATCCACTGCAAAAATTGTCCAAAGGTGCATATTGCTCCCCCTACAAAAAAAGCTTTTATACAGTTCTTAACTACTGGACGTTTAGGCTCTCTATCCTTTGCAAAGTCTTGGTATTGTTGTTGAACAGGAGTCAACTCCTTCTTACCTGCCATTTTCTTAACGCCTCCTCTTAGAATATACTATTCCTAATTAGCTTATATATTTTTTATGATTTTATTCCCCAATTGTCTTCTATCCCTTTAATCACTGCACGCACCTTATCTAATTCTTCTTTATATGCAATTCTTTCATTATCACTTTTATATTGATTTGAATTATTTCTTAATGCACTTTCGACCCCTTTAATTCCAGCTAATACCTGCTTATTCTTTGACTCTATTAGCAATATTTTCACCTCCAAATTTAATTACAGTTATTATTATCAAAGCTTTGTAAATTTATAACTTTGATTTATAAATTTCTGTCACTCTATTAGTATTAAGTATAAATTTTTATTTATACTAAAGAAGATAGAGATATTAATATTACTAATACTATTTAAATAATAAAAAAACAGCTGACAATAAATTAATTGCCAACTGCTTTAAAGGGAGACATTTATAAAAAGAAAACTTATCTTGTATATAATACTACTCCTCTATTATGTTCTTTCAATGTTATAATTGTGTCTTTTTTATGTGAATTATTTACCTAATTTTTTTGATATTAAACTATCTACCATTTCAATTAGTTCACCAACTTCTGGTTTGCTTAGCTGTCCATCCGCACCAACAGATACACCTTTATGCTTCAAGTCACTTGTAATAAGCGATGAAAATATTACAACTGGTAACTTTCTTAAAATTGGATTTTCTTTTATATTTCTTGTAAGTGCATGTCCATCCATTTGAGGCATTTCAATGTCTGTTATTAAAAGTTGAACATCATCAGTGAAGTTCGCACCTTTTTCATCTGCTAATTTTAACAAATAATCTAATGCTTGCTTTCCATCGTTAAATAACCTTATATTCTTAAAACCTGCTTTAGTAAGAGTATTCTCAAGTAACTTTCTTATCATTGCTGAATCATCAGCTATCATTAGTTTAATATTAGACCTATCTTTATAGTCAACTTCATGTATTCTATCTTCACTTATTCCTGTACTTGGATTAATATCTGTAACTATTTTCTCAAAATCTAACATTAGTACTATTGTATCATTCATAATTATATTTCCTACAACTAGTGAGTTTGTAGATACATCATCAGGTTTTAATATTTCTTGCCACTTAATTCTTTGTACCTTAATAACATCATCAATTATAAAAGCTACTTTTAGTTTATTGAACTCACATATAATCAATTTATTAAAATCACGACACTTTGTACCTTCAATAACATACTTCAAATCAATTACAGTTAATATTTCAGTTCTGTTAAGAATTAATCCAGCAATAGCAGGGTGTGATTCCGGTAACTTAGTTAGGTTTTCTGATTTTACTTCCAATATTTCTTTAATTTTTATAATATTAATAGCATAATGTCTATTACTTATGGAAAACTCAAGTATTTCTAACTCTCCAGTTCCAGATTCAAGTAGTATTTTTGATTCCATATTAAAACCCCTTCTCATAATCATTTTTATACTTACTTTATCGAGTATAATATAGTTTACTTTATGTTGAAGATTCTACTGTTTATAAACTTTAATTGTTAATTTATTCTACTTAACTATAGTAATATCGCCCAAAAAAAGCAACAGATTTTTGTCAGTTGAATGATAAAAATCTGTTGCTTTACTATATACTACTTTTTCCCTTTAAATTTATCAATTTTATCATTTGCTTCCTCAGTAAGAGAATATATCTTTTTTACTGCGTCATTCATACTTAAAACTAATTCTTTTGTACTAACAGAAAGCTTTTTAACTTCTTCTGCAACAACTGAAAATCCTCTTCCGGCTTCTCCCGCTCTTGCTGCTTCAATTGAAGCATTAAGTGCTAGTAAATTTGTTTTAGAGGCAACATCATTAATATCTCCAGATATCTCTTCAATAAATTTTATATGTTTCACCAGTTCTTCAAAAGTTGATATAAAGCTACTCATATCATCCATTTCACTAATTTGTTCATTATTAAATTCCATTATATAACCCCCACCTTTAAATTTTATTATCAATATCCTTATATCTATATAATGCATTAAAGAATTTATATATCTCTTACAATGAGATGCACTATGATTTTTGCATTATATATTAATTTAATAGTTCAAAACCCTATCTATATATTTATCGTACGTTTTAAGTAATTTTTCATTTTTATTTTACAACTTTTATAACTTTTTTATGTATATTTATTTTTAGCTAATTATCTTATTGTAAAAACTAATAACATTAGTTTTAATTAAGAATACAATATTATAAAACTAATTATATTAGTTTTTATATGAAAGGAGTTGTTATTATGAGACTTATTCATGAAAAAACAGTATATCAATTAACTTTTATGCCTATTCTATTCCCAGTAAACTGCTATTTTATTGAAGAAGAAGCTGGCCTAACATTAATAGATGCAGCACTTGCTTTGGGATATAAAGATATAATTAATGCTTCTGAAAAAATCGGTAAACCTATAACTAAAATTCTATTAACACACGTTCACGGAGATCACATAGGTGCATTAGATGCTTTAAAAGAAACATTGAAAAATATTCCAGTCTATGTGTCTAAAAGGGACTCACGTTTGATGTCTGGAGATATCTCTTTATATGCTGATGAAGGCAATTTACCCATAAAGGGTTCTGTACCAAAAAATCTTAAAACTCGAGCTGATATTCTCTTGAAAGATGGAGATATGATAGGCTCATTACTAGCAATATCTGCTCCTGGGCATACCCCTGGCTCTATGGCATATTTAGACACAAGAAATAATATTCTGATTGCTGGAGATGCTTTTCAAGTAAGAGGTGGATTTGCTATAGCTGGACAAAAGAAAGTCTTATTTCCTTTCCCTGCTTTAGCCACATGGAATAATAGCATTTCTTTAGAAAGTGCTAAAAAATTAAGAAGACTAAATCCAAGTATCTTGGCTACAGGACATGGGAATATGCTAATTAATCCTCAAGCCGCTATGGATAAAATAATTAATAAAACTGAAATTAAACTAAAGGAGAAGAAATATGTCACCTAGAGTTGGATTAGATATAAATACAATTTTACTAGCTACATCAAAATTAGCTGATGCTAATGGTTTAGAAGAAGTTACATTAGCTTCCTTATCTAAATTCTTGAATATTAAAACACCCTCCCTATATAATCATATTAATGGAATTCAAGATTTAAGAAAGAAATTAAGTATATACAGCATACGAAAACTTCGTGAAGATATGGCTAATGCTGCTATAGGCAAATCTGGTGATGATGCTGTCCATGCACTGGCTGATGCATACACAAGCTTTTCAAAGAAACATCCTGGATTATATTCCTCTATCAATAATGTTTCAGACTTTAATGATGAGGATCTTATAGCTGAAGAAAATGCTCTTATAGACGTAGTCTTAAAAGTATTAGCTGCTTATGGTTTAAAAGGAGATAGTGCAATCCACGCTACGAGAGGATTAAGAAGTATTCTACATGGATTTACTTCATTGGATCAAAACAATGGATTTGGACTTTCTCAAAGTGTAAATGAAAGTTTGCATTTAACAATTGACGCATTAATAGCTGGATTTTATGTCATTAAAGATACTACTAACAAATAATTAAATAAAAGATCACCTTCAAAAAATTCCTATTGAAGGTGATCTCAATTTTAATTAGTAACATACATATAAATAAAATTATTCTATTTATAATTTTGAATTTCATTTATTAATTTATCTATTAATTCATTAACATCAAATCCGCCTCTATTACTTATCATCTCTAATGTTGCCATAGATGACATTGTCTTAAATAATAATGGGTTCTTTAATTTACTGAACTTAGGTGAAAGATTTATTAGAAAATCTTTTATAAAAGGATACTCCTTAACTAAATCTCCAATAACTGTTTCATTTGTAATTCCATATTCATTTTCATTTACATTTTCTTTTTTCTCTATCTCTTCTGATTCTTTTTTGGTGTTACTCCAGGACAATAGTCTCTGGCTTCCTGATAATCCTCTAATTCTAGTAACATCTTGCATCATCTCCAAGACCCCTCTAAAATTTCCCTTTTCATCTCTTACTGCATTGTAAATTATATATATAAACTTTCCTCCCATTTCCAGCCAGAATTCTGCCTGGTCCTGCTCTCCAGATCTAAAAGCTCTAATTATTTCTTCAACAGTTGCTACACTCTCTCTTGGATGACAATTTTGTACCTGTCTTCCAATAACTCCAGCACTTCTTGGAAATACTCTATGCTTTGTATCACTATAAAACTTAACTATTTCATTTTCATCTACATAAGACAAATCTACTTGAAGATGCTTGAATATCAAGTTTATTTGTTCAAGTGTCAATTTTCCTTGGCTTACATCTAATATCTCATTGTTTGATGAAGATGTAAGCATTCCATGTTTCTGAAGTACACTAGCTAAATCCTTTATTAACTCACTGTTTGAGGTATCATTCATAACTTCTCCTCCTTCATTACCATACGGTACTGGTGATTCAATTAAACAATAACCAATCTCGTCATCACCTTTTCTCATCTGTATAAAATCTTCCTCTGAAAGAATATCAACTGCTGTAGGGCAAAGTATTTCTTCTTCCTTTACCATCATATCTTCAACCATTTCTATCACTTCTTCTTGAAGCTTTAAGAAATCTTCATCTTGGTCATTTTCTAAGTATACCTTGGCAGTTTTAATTATTTCCTTTATTTTGTTATCTAACGTCCACATGACTTTCGATGGTTTATCAAATCCTTTATTCTCTAAGGCTGCAAAAAGTTGATTTTGCTTTCTTGAAAAGTGAATATTTATCTCACTTAAATCATCATAAAGCTCGGCCCATTGGTTTTTAATAAATTTATTCTCAACCAGTCCTCTCATTTTATTAAGAACTTTTCTAATTGCATCAATTTCGTCTAGATAAGTTCTAATAGGATGCCCTGCCGTTAAATCTAACTTATTACTTACTAGTAATCCATCAAATATCTCTAGTATTTCGTTCATTTTCTCAGCTAATATGTCGTCTGATATACCGTATTTTTGAAGATATTGTTCACATACTGCAAATTCTTGAGCGGTAACACTACTAACTGCTTCCCTCATTTTAGCTTTCGCCTGTTCTAAGGTTATATTTTCATTGAGGTAGCTTAATTTTATATCCATTATTTTTTGAATTTTATCTTCATCAACCTCTAAATATTCACTCATCTTAATATTTTCAAATTTTGTCTTTTGCGAAAAGTAAACATGAAATTCATCATCGCTTATCTTTTCCACATATTTTTCAAACCCCTTTTCTTCCATCATTTTATATATTGGAAAGGGTTCAAAATCTTTAATTATATGTACTCCAGTATTAGGATTCAAATCTTTTACCGTTTGAGTAATACAATCTCTAAAAGATTCATGTTCTCCTCGACCATCTATAGTTATATACCTAATGTCTTTTCTCATTTATTTACCTCACTTTTATAAAATTACACCTATTATTTATTAGACTTATATATATTAATACTTATATGATAATACTTATCAGTTATAAAAACTGTAACTTAAATCACATATTTATATTTTTATTTAATAGAAAAAATTAAAAATGTGCCATAAAGCACAATGCAATATGACACACTTCTAATTAGGATTTCTTTTTTGATTTGTTTTCTACCTTTATTATATTTTCATCCACTCTAAATTTAACAATTCTACTTATTAACTCATAAGGTAGTGGCTTTTCTATTGGAAATTGCACTGACCCTTTTGCTCCTTTATACTCTGATAATTCCGCTTTAAATGCACTAATTGCACTTGGAGTTGGATAAAATCCAATGTGATTTTTATATGCAGCAAAATGTACCAAGTTCCCATGAAAAACAAAAGTGGGCATTTGATAACTTATTTTTTCATCTGCTTCTGGTGCTGCTTCTCTTATAACTTTTCTTAATGCATTTAATATATCTTGAATCTCTGCCGGAAACTTTAGAATATATTCACTTATAGGATCAATACTTACATCTTTCTCATCCATAAATTCTCCTCTCAATCATTCTTATTCATTTGTTTTAGTAATAATATATTCTTATTTGAGAATTCTATTTATTAATGAATCTGGTACTGCACCTGTACCACCAAGAATTCTCTTCATCTTCATCATATCTTTATTATCTCTTATTGCACCTGCTATATCATCTGGCATTGAGCTATCAACTAGGATTATAGGATTATTAAGTGTTCCAGCTAACGCAGCTCCAGACAATGCATCAGCAAATGCTAATCCAGTAGCGAAAAAAGTATTACCATAAAAGAACGGAAATCTTGCAAGTATCTCCATATTAGTTTCATATCTATTATTACCTGCAATTCTTTCAGCATTAGGTAATGTACTAAGTACATTATCACTTATAACTCCACTTCCTCCTATAACATAGGTTTTTGTTATACCTTTACTACTGATATAATTTTTAACACTATCAGGAAGTTGATTTTTGTCAGTAAGCAATATAGGCGTCTGTTTATTACCAGCATATGAAGCAATTGACAAGGCATCTGGATAGTCATTACCAGTTACTACGAAGGCCTCTGGCTTGGAACTATTAAGATATTTGGCTATTTCAAGAGAAGTTTCATAACGATCATTTCCTGAAATTCTTGTAACCTTAATTCCTTGGCTTTGAAGAACGTTCTTCACATTGTCAGATATTACTCCAGCTCCTCCTACTATAAAAACTTCTTTTGGATTAAGACTAGTAATTTCATTTTGAACTTCTGGAGGAAGTGCATTTTTGCTAGTCAATAAAATTGGAGCTCCATATTTAGTAGCTAGAGGTGCTGCGCACAATGCATCTGGAAAATCTTCTCCAGTAGCAAGTACAACATAGTCTGCATGATTTCCCCCATATTTTGCAATCGCAACACTGGTTTCATATCTAGAAGGACCTGATAACCTCTCGTATTCTGCTCCAGTTGTAAAAGCTAAGTCATAATCTCCTGATAACTGCACTCCATTACTATCCTTTAGTGCAGCTGCATTTAATTTAACAGTATAATTGCTATTATAATTAAGATTATTATAATAAATCATTAATACATTATCCGTAGTTTCTTTATCAACAATATAATTTCTGATTGTACAATCTCCTAAAAGGTCTTTTGTAGAATCTATATTAACTGTGCTATTAAACTGAAACGCAATAAATCCGCTAATGGGTACTTTACCACTATTATTAACTGGATAACTATTAGTAACATTAAATTGCGTTGCTGCCTTAGCTTTATAGGTTCCAAATGACAAGCTAATGGATGTAATTAATAAAAAGACAAGCATTAATATAAATGATTTTTTCTTTTTCAAGATATTATCCCCCTTAATTTACATAATAATTAGATTGTACCAATATTTTACTTAGTAAACAATTAAAACCTTGCCAAATCCATTGCTTGATAAAAAAAACATCTCAAATATAAATCTGAGATGCCTCTTAACCTATTATCCAAATATCTCTTTTAATTCTTTTCTGCTAGTTTCAGCAGCTAATGCTAATATATCGTCATTTACTAAAATTTTTGTATCTCCCTTAGGTATTAATAAGGATTTTTCCCTTGTAATAGCAATAAGTACTGAATCCTGAGGTATAGATAGATCCTTTAATAATCGATTTGAAGCTTTAGCATTTTGTTTTACTTTCAGTTGGACAATAGAGAATTTTCCTCTATTGAGCTTTAAAATAGTAAACATATCTTTTAAATCCATTTCTTCAGCAACGAAATGTGCCATCAAATCTGCTTGATTAACTCTAATATCTACGCCCATTCCAATATTAAATAGCCATGCATTCTTTGGATTATTGACCCTAGCTACTACTCTCGGAACTCCAAACTCCATTTTAGCAAGTGTTGAGACTACTAGATTAGTCTCATCTGCACCTGTAACTGCAGCCACTACATCCGCTGAAGCTATTCCTGCTTTTTCAAGTACTTGAGGACTTGAGCCACTGCCTAAAATCAACACTTCTTGTGGTAACTCTTTTTGTATCTTATTATATGTTTTTTCACATTGCTCAATTAACCGTATTTCATTGCCGCTTGCTAATAATAAGGATGCAAGATAGGCTCCCACTTGTCCGCCACCTATAATGATAACTCTCATATTTTTTCCCCCTTTTTACCCTATACCCAACATTGACTTTAACTTATTTATTGCAGAGGAAATTACTGACATATATATAACATCTTCTGCCTCAAATACAGTTCCTCTAGTTGGTATAAAAGTTTTATTATTACGGCTAATAGAAACAATTTGTATTTCTCCAATAACAGTTAATTCATTTACTGTATGTCCAACCAATAATGAAGGTATTTCTATACGTACTAAATTAACATGTCCATTTCCCATTTCATAAACGCTATCTAATTGATTATAAGTTAGCATTTCGGTTGCTCTTTCTATACCCCAAGTTGTTGTTGAAACAGCTTGTATTCCTAATCTATGATAAATATCTGCACTTCTAGAATCATAAAGCCTTGCAACTACCCGTGGTACTTTATAAATATTTCTCGCTATCCTAGCTATAACTGCATTAATTTCGTCACTTGTGGTGCAAGATACCACAGCATCTACTTTATCAATTTGAGCCTTAGTTAGTACATCTCTATCAAATCCAAAACCAACAATTTTTGTTCCTTTAAAGTCTTTACCTAAACCATTAAATACTTCTGGATTAGAATCTATGACAGTTACCTGGTGTCCCTTTTTCACAAGATTAAGCGATAAACCCGTCCCCATTCTTCCTAAACCTACTACAATAACCTTCATGCCTATCACCTCTCTATTAATTTTTATAATTTCATTAGGATTTTCTTACTCATGTTTCCTTAGCATTCTTCTACGAACCAATGCCTTTCTCAACTCTTCTATTAGTAATATTAATGGAGGCCAAATAAATAATAATAAGCAATCAGATAACTTTAATGCAGCTGTATGGAAAATTGATTGAAATAAAGGGAAATAAACTAAAGCTGAGATTAAGAAAATTTCAAAAACGACTCCAAAATTCACTTGTTTATTGCTAAACATCCCAACTTTAAATACAGATTGTTTTTCTGTACGACAATTAAATACAGCTCCAACTTGGCTAAATACAATTGCTGCAAGAGTCATAGCTGTTGCCTTAATATAGACTGGATCATTCCCTCCAGCTAGTGGAACTTTTGGCCATCCATTTTGAATATTGATAAAGAAATAAGATATAGCTGAAGTTAATGAACCTAATACTCCATACCACAGAAATGCCTTAATAACCAGCTTTTTATTTAATAATGGCTCTTTTTGATTGCGAGGTGGCTCATTCATAACTCCCTTTTCAGGTTTCTCAGTTCCAAGCCCTAAAGCTGGTAACATATCTGTACCTAAATCAATTGTTAGGATTTGCATAACTGTAAGTGGTAATGGAATAGCCCCTCTTGAAAATAGAAACATAGCTGAAGGTACTGCCTCAGGAACATTTGAATTTAGAATATAGAGCATAAATTTGCGGATATTACTATAAACAGCACGCCCCTCCTCTATAGCATGAACAATAGATGCAAAGTTATCATCAGTCAGAATCATATCTGCAGCTTCTTTAGCTACATCAGTGCCTGCAATACCCATTGCAACACCAATGTCAGCTTTTTTAAGCGCAGGTGCATCATTTACCCCGTCTCCTGTGACTGCAACAATTTCTCCCATTGCCTGCAAGTTGGACACTACCCTTAATTTTTGTTCTGGTGCTACCCTTGCAAAAATTATTTCATCTTTTAAATACTCTTTTAATTTATCATCAGATAGTTCTTCTAATTCAAGTCCCGATACCACTCTAGGATTACTTCCTTTAACAATACCAATACGTCTTGCAATACTTTCCGCTGTTAATCCATAATCTCCAGTAATCATTACTATTCTTATGCCAGCTCTTCTACACTCCTCCACAGCATCAGATACCTCCGGCCTAGGCGGATCTGCCATAACAATCAACCCTACAAATACTAAATCTTTCTCAATAAATTCAGGGGTGTAAGCACTCATTGCGACAGGTATATTATCATCCTTATGAAGCAAACGATATGCCATAGCCAATACACGTAAACCATCTCGAGCATATCCATCATTAGCCTTCATTATTTCTTCTCGCATCTTATCTGTAATTGGCTTTACTTCACCATTTATGCGAATAGTTTCACTTAACTTCATTATCTCTTTTGGAGCACCTTTTATATACGCAATGCGCTTAGTCCCCTCTATCTCTTCTTGCAATTCATGAATAGTTGTCATCCTCTTTCTACGTGATTCAAATGGCAACTCTCTTAATCTAGGTGTTAGTTCTGCTTGTTCATGTATGTCAATACCTGCTTTTTCAGCCACAACTCCCAAACAAGCTTCAGTTGGGTCTCCTAAAACAGTATATCTATTTGATTCCTCGTTTGGAGGTAATAGTCTTGCATTACTACATAGTGCTGCTCCAGTTAGTAATAATTTTAAATCCTTATCATCTTCTGCCTTAACTTTTCTATTTCCTTCAAAAATATTTCCTTCTGGCCCATATCCAACACCAGTAACTTTAAATTCCTTATTAATTAACCATAGATTACTTACTGTCATTTCATTTTGAGTTAATGTACCTGTTTTATCTGTGCAAATAACTGTAGTACTTCCTAGGGTTTCAACTGAAGAGAGCGTCTTTACTAATGCATTTCGTTTTGACATTCTCTGTACTGCCATAGCAAGTGACAAAGTAACTGTTGGTAGTAACCCTTCAGGAATAAATGCAACAATCATACCTAATGAAAAAATGAATGAAGAAGCTATAGGTTCATTTACTAAAAATAACGCTGCAACAAAAAAGAAAACACCAAACGCTATAGCTATTATTGATATTTGCTTTGTTAATCTGTTCATTTCTTTTTGTAAAGGGCTATCCTCTTTTTCCATACTCTGAGTAAGGTCTGCAATTTTACCAAATTCAGTTCTCATTCCTATCTCAATTACAATAGCTTTTCCATTTCCCTCTGATACACTTGTCCCTGCAAAAATTAAATTAGGTATTTCAGCTAATGTGAGATCATTTTTTAATACTGCATCTTTTACCTTACGAACAGGATTTGACTCTCCTGTAAGAGTTGATTGATTAACTTGTAAATCACTGCACTCAACTAATCTTGCATCCGCTGATATCTTATCTCCTTCCTCTAATAAAACGATATCTCCAATTACTAAATCCTCTGCTAATATTTTTTGTTCCTCTCCATCACGAATAACACGTGCATAAGATGGCAGCATATTTCTTAATGCATCTGTTGCCTTGCTTGCACGATGTTCCTGCCAAAAACTAAAAACTCCATTAATGACATTAACTAACCAAATAGCAATTCCTAATTCTGGCATTCCTGCAAAGAAGGCCACTATACCTCCAACCCATAATAAAACTGCCATTAAGTGAGTAAAATTTCCAAGAAAGATAAGCAATACTGACTTTTTCTTTTTTTCATCAATAACATTCTTGCCTTGTTCTTTCTGATACTGAGCTGCCTGCTCTCTTGTTAATCCCTTGTGACTTGTTCCAAATGCTTCATAGACTTTATCAACTGGAAGTTTGTAAATACTTTTCTTAACATCTACTTTTGCTTCATCACAGTTCATTTTTTTCGCCTCTCCTTCTCGTAAATAATATGCAAGAGTGTATGCTTAAATGCTCTGAAATCTATTCTTTCTTCACTTAAAGAAAAAATCCCACGGACATTCGCCCAAGGGATTTTAATATAACTTATTTAACTCTACTTTAGCTATTCTAAAAAACTTATTCCTCTACTAAGCTTTACTTCTATTGGCTCTGGTGGTGTGGGTGGTATTATCGGTTCTGATAATTTTGTAATAAAAATATCTCCATTCCCATTATTTATACTCTGAAATGGATCTTTTGTAGGAAATCCTGGTCCTGGAGGCGGTTGACCATTTGAGTACGTAGCCCCTACTATGATTACATCCCCATCAATATTAACTGCAATTCCGTATCCTATATCATAATTAGCACCACCAAGATATGATGAATAAGATAAAATTCCTATATAATTGATTTTAGCGACGAATGCATCAGTATTACCAGCGTAAGTAAGTTGAAAAGCATTCGTTGTAGGGAAACCAACACTTGAAGTCGTTGATCCGGTGATATATGCATTTTCATTGGCATCTACTGCTATTCCATATCCCAAGTCATCCCCAGTACCCCCTAAATAAGTAGAGTACACTAGTAAAGATCCACCAGTGGTAATCTTGTATATAAAAGCATCATAAGTTCCTCCGCCAAAACTTGGCTGTAGCGCATTTTTAATAGGAAAGTTTCCAGTTGTATACCCTATTGCATATACATTACCAGCATTATCTATGGCAATTCCCCTTGAATTGTCCTCACCCGCTCCTCCTAAATATGTGGAAAATACATAATTATAAGCACCTCCTGCTGGCACAAGTTTAGTTACAAAGGTATCAAGTAAACCTCCTCCATAAACAGGTTGTAACGCATTAAACATTGGGAAGTTTCCTTTAGTATCACCTGCAATATATAAATTTAAGTTTTTATCTACGCCTATACCACGTCCAAAGTCATCCTGTGTCCCTCCAAGATAAGTGCAGTATTGAATAATAGTACCTGTGCTACTAAGTTTTAGAATAAAAGCATCCACACTTATATCTCCTTTTACAGGTTTAAGCGCACCTGGGGTAGTTGGAAAACCAAAAGATCTTGTATAACCGGTAATATAAATACTATCTAATATATCTACGGCAATTGAAAAACTTTGATCATAATCCCCTCCTCCAAAATAAGTGGAGTAAAGAAGTGAAGACCCACTAGCACTAATCTTAGATATAAAACAATCACAATATCCACCATTAGCTCCCTGAATAGGATTGAATATTGGAAAATCTGTACACCAAGTGGTTCCAGTTACCCATATATTTTTTAATGAATCTACTGCAATTCCATAGCCATAATCATGTGGCCCAGAAGATCCTGGATCTTTTGATATGCTACCTCCAATATAAGTAAAGAATATTACCCCTGATCCATCTCCCTTAATTTTAGCAACAAATGCATCCCAACCAGCTTTATAGGGATATAGTGAGGTAGGAGTGGGAAAAGTATTTGATTGAGTATAGCCAGTAATATAAACATCATTATTGCTATCCGTAGTAATCGCATAACCTACATCAGGACCACTATCTCCATAATAAGTAGACCAAATCAATATAGGATCTATAACTAACGATTTTGAATGATCATATTGCCCTAACTTAAAGCTAACTGTTTGATCTTCACTTATTACATAATCAGCTTCTACTTTATTTTGTTTTCCAGCAACTTCTTGATAAACTAAAGGCTTACATAATTTTAGTGTTTCACTATCAATCAACAGTATTAAATTCCCCTGTTCATCTATAGTTATTTTTTCTACACCACTAAAGTCGATATTTATTTGACTAGCATCGCAATTTGGCTGCACAATAAAATCCCATTCTAGCTGTTGCTGATTACCATAATAGACTATATCTATTCCTTGATATATATTTTTATATTTAATTTTCTCATAAGTAGAAATGTTTGTGAGCCATCTGGAAGTATCGTTACCAATAAAATAGTTGCACTTAGCTGGCAATTCCTCCAATCCTATAATCTCTAAATCCCCTTTTGCATTAATAAAATGCATCTTTACATATGATACTTCTAATTCCTCATTAGTTGAAACACTCTCTGCTTTGTTTAAATTCAAATCATTCCTTTGCCTTAATGATAATACAACCTGTGATGGGGTAAAAAATAAATTATAGTTACTCCCTTTGGCCATAAATTTAGCTTCTGGATCAATCTGTCCTTCGTTAACTTGAAAACTCAGTGGAAACATTGTATATTTTTTTTCTATTAATGACATATTATTTAATTCTCCAAAATGATTTATTGCATTATATGCCCTAATTACCAATTAAGTGTAGTATTCCAAAGAACTATTTACTAATACATCTACCTATTTTAAAACTTTCCATAATTAAATCTATCTTTAGATTATTTCAAAATTAATACTCTCATAAAATCTAATGTTTGAATACCATATTATGAGATTAATAATTAATAGGAAGTAAATATGTATCAAGCTATACCTGAATCTTTTGCTGTTCCAATTATTTATGTAAATAATAATATTTTAGAGATAAAAATTAGTGCAACACACAATAGAAAACAAATAATAATAGGTGTTTCTTTGCCTAACCAAGGAATACCTAGATGGGTAAAAGATAAAGAATTTATGGAAAAGTACGGGTATCAAAGGAATGTCATCATGAAAATAAAAAATGCTAATTATGATATTGATTTACAAGGAAAGCAAGTAAAAGAACTAATATCAGAAAATATAGATGTATTAATTATAGCTCCTTTAGATTCAATAGCTTCTGCTGATTCAGTTAATGCAGCGAAGGATGAGGGGGTTATAGTAATTTCTTATGATGGACTCGTAGCGAATGCAAATTTAGATTTATTCGTAACCTTTGATAGTACCCAAGTTGGTGAATTACAAGGGAAATATCTTACACAAGTTGTTCCTAGAGGCAATTATATTATAATGTATGGAGATGTCAATGATCCAAATTCTAAACTCTATAAAGACGGTGCAATGGAATATATTAAACCTTTAGTCAACATAGGCTCAATAAATATAGTTACAGATAAGGAAATAATCAATTGGTATCCTGAAAACGCCTATAAAATAGTAAAAGATTCTTTAATTGCAAATAACAATAATGTTAATGCTATATTAGCTCCTAATGATGATACGGCTGGTGGAGCAATAAGAGCCTTGGAAGAGCAAGGATTAGCTGGTAAGGTTGCTGTTACTGGACAAGATGCAACAATAGATGCTATAAAAAGAATTATAAAAGGAACTCAATCAATGACTGTTTTTAATGATTCCAGAGAACTTGCCAAGGTTGCTATAGATTCTGCAATTAAACTAGTAAATAACCAATTTGTAGAATATAATATGCTTTTAAATAATGGTAAAGAAGAGGTACCAACCATAATTATTCCACCTATATTAGTAACTCGAAATAATATAACACAGACTATTATAAATAAAGGTTATTGGAAAAGTGAAGAAATTTATATATTATAGAAAAGAACAATAGGTTTGACTTTTATTATTTCTAAATTAATAATCGCATAAAGAATACTTATTGAATATTTTATTATGAGATTAATAATTAGGAAGTATATATGTACCAATCAATACCTGAATCTTTTGCTATTCCAATTATTTATGTTAATAGTGAGATTATAGAGCTAGAGATAAATACACCATCAGAACGAAAACCAGTAGTTATAGGCATATCCTTGCCAAATCAAAAAATCCCTAGGTGGATTAGAGATAAAGAATTTATGGAACAATATGCTGAACAGAAGAGAGCAATTACAAAAATAGCAGATGCTAATTATGATGCGGATTTACAAATGAAGCAGGTAGAAGAATTAATATCTCAAAATGTTGATGTATTAATAATAGCTCCTTTAGATGCAGTAGCTGCCTCCGAATACGTTAGAAAAGCCAAAGATGAAGGAATTAAAGTAATATCTTATGACGGACTTATAAAAAACATAGCTTTAGATTTATTTGTATCTTTTAATGGCACACAGGTTGGTGAACTGCAAGGAAAATATCTTATTCAAGCTGTTCCTCGAGGCAGCTATATTATTCTATCAGGCGACCCTAATGATTCCACTTCTAAACTCTATAAAGATGGTGCAATGGAGTATATACAGCCTCTAGTTAGTAGAGGGGAAATAAATATAGTTACTGATAAACCAGTAATTAATTGGTATTCTGATAATGCCTATAAAATTGTAAAAGATTCATTAATTCAAAATAACAATAAAATTAATGCTATATTATCACCCACTGATGATATAGCCTCTGGTGCAATTAAGGCTTTGGAGGAACAAGGGTTAGCTGGTAAGGTTGCAGTAACTGGGCAAGATGGAACTTTAGATGCTATTAAAAGAATAATAAATGGAACTCAATCCATGACTGTACTTAAAGACACTAGAAAACTAGGTAAAGTTGCTATAGACTCAGCTATTAAATTAGCTAATGACCAATATGTAGAAGCTAACACAACTGTATATAATGGTGAAATGGATGTTCCTTCTATTATTATTTCACCTGAACTCGTTACTCGAAACAATATATCTAATGCTATTATAAACAGTGGATTTTTGAAGAGTGAAGAAGTCTATGGATAACATAAAGAATCCCTTGAATTCATAAATTCAAGGGATTAAATTTATTTATCTTTACTACTATATTGTTTAATTACATTTTCTAAGGTATTTACATAATCAATGAACTCATCTTTTCCTTTTTCAGTTAGATTATACCTTGTTCTTGGTTTATTATCATAGAAGTCTTTATAAACTTCTATAAATCCCACTTCTTCCATCTTCGACATCTGCACACTTAAGTTTCCATCTGTAGCTTTTGTTATTTCTTTTACTTCTTTGAAGGTTTTTTCTCCAGTCATTAAACAAGCTATTATTGATATTCTAAGCTTTGATTGAAATATGTCAGGAATAGAATTAATATCCAAATTAATTCCCCCTTGATTGTTTAGTCTTTAAGAAAAAACCTGTATATATGAATGTAAAAGGAAGTATTAAGGAAAATATACCTTGAAGCAATCCTTCATCAACCATTGGAAGTCTCAAATAAGCATATACTAAACTAATTCCTATATATACTATTCCTAATTTCATTAGATGATTATAACCAGTAAATAGTGCTGTTACAATTAATGCAATGGCCAAACTAAAAATCATTACTGAAAAATGATTCGTTTCAATTACAAGTTTTGTCATATCTATTGATGAAGATCCGGTAGAGCTTATTCTAACTTTATTTGGTATAACATTCATAATTACTATTAGCATCCACACTTTCATTAAATGTTTTTCTAGACCTACAAGCGGAATTTTTTTAGATATGTGCCTATAAACTAATGCTGCCAATATTACAATTATACCTATGGGTAAAACATAACTAAGTACAGGAAACTTTGTCATAAAATTAATTGTATTCTCTCTATTTCCTAAAATCACAAAACTCAATACACTGTTTACAAGAAAGAGAATTCCCCAATAAATAAATATTCTACTAAATGCCGTTAAGGACTTACTTGTTCTGTCAATTACCCCTTTTATAAGAGATATGTTCTCAACTGCCTCTTGCAAAACTTTTTCATCCATCAAAATCACTCCTTATATTTTAATAAAGTACTTTATAATATAAAGTTTATTCTCTTAGGAATATTTTGTCAATACCATATATGTCAGTTTATTACAAAAAAAAATCCTAAAACTATTTGTTTTAGGATTTTAAATATTTATTTTATATTTAATAATATTTCTTGAATATATTTATAAAGTTCTCCACTCATTCCACTTCCTTTTGCCGCACTAGGATTCTCAGTGTAATAGCGTTCAGCAGAATGTACAATACCTTTATCTCCTCCAGTAAAGAAATTCATGCCTTCTTGCCACGTCTTCGCTAATCCAATAACTTTTGGGTCATCAACTGGAGTACCTTTAGCTAATTCCTCTTGAAACGAAGTAATTAATTTAGTCCATTTAACAGCTTGAACATTCATTTCTGAATCATCTAGTTTATGGTATTGCTTTTTTAGCTTTATACGTTGCTCTTTTGTGAAATATTTTTTTTGATTTCTAATTAGTTCAATTGAATGAATAAACTGTTCAAAAGATGGTTTATTCCAAGAATTAAAAACATCCAAAAGTTCTTTTAATTCACCTCTAAGCTCATTCTTTAATTTTATTTCTTCATCTAAGCGTTTAAGCTGCATTTCAATAACTTCTTTAGGATTATACTTAGGATTGTCAAAAAACTCTTTAATCTCATCTAGGGAAAAATCCAATTGTTTAAGGGACATTATTTGCTGAAGTTTTATTATGTCCTCTTCAGAATATAAACGATGCCCAGCCTCAGTATGAAATGTTGGATTTAGTAATCCTATTTCATCATAGTGATGAAGGGTTCTTATTGTGAGACCTGTTAGCTTCGATAAATCTCCTACCTTCCAAGTTCTGCTTTTCACTACTATCACACTCCTCTTTTATGTGAAATTATATAAGTCTTCGTATATCATCTTTATCAAAAACATATTTTTCTCCGCATATATTACATACCATTTCAATAGGCTTATTATTTTCGTATGCCTCTATAAGTTCTTCCCTATTTAAAGAATATAACATAGGATAAAAAACATCCTTTGAGCATCCGCAAAAGAACTTTATTGTACTCTTTTCTAAAATCTCAATGTTATCAAATAATAAGCATGAAATTTCATCTAGTTTCTTATCATTTCTTGATATAATGTGTTGATTTCCAGCTATTATTTTCTTTATACCCTCAATAATGTTACTAGGGGCGCCTGGCAGCAATTGCACCATTATACCTCTACTTAGTTCAATTTCATTATTTTCATTATATATCATGTTTACATGAAAAAAAGAAGGAATTTGTTCGCTTTGATTAAAATAATATGAAAAATCATCCACAATATTTCCATAGGGCATTCCAGTTATCCCTGTAAATATACTGTTCATGCCTAAATCCTTTAATACTTGAATACAGCCTTTATCCCCGATTAGTTTTTCAATGGACAATTTATTCATTTCCTCCAAAGGGACATTTAATAATTCATCATTAATATATCCACGTACATTCCCCATAGAGTCGACATCAGTAAAAATTTTATATTTTCTATCACTTGCACTAATTTTTATACTTACTCTCTGATTGCCCTTTAAGGTTCCTGATATTAAACCTGCAATTGATACAGTTTCCCCAAGTACATTTTTTAAAAGCTTACTCATATTTTTCTTGTCACATATTTCTTTTATCATATCAGTATTATCTATCCATAAAATACGCACCTGTTTGTTATATGCTAAGGTTTTTATAATATAATTTTTCATTTTAATTCTAGCTCCTTTAAAAATTAATACCTTACGTTAGGTTTCATTAGTTTCTAAGTAGACTATACAACCTAACGTTAGGTAAGGTGCAAGAATTATTTTTCAACTTTATTATAAAATCAAAAGTTACCCTC
This sequence comes from Clostridium sp. YIM B02551, assembly GCF_022324735.1. Taxonomy (NCBI): domain Bacteria; kingdom Bacillati; phylum Bacillota; class Clostridia; order Eubacteriales; family Clostridiaceae; genus Clostridium; species Clostridium sp. YIM B02551. The sequence goes on from NZ_JAKGTF010000005.1 coordinate 26,703, forward strand.
TTGTCTAACGCTTTTAGTTTTAAAAATACATGTTATAATAATTTTAAATACAATTATGAAAAACAAAAGAAGGGGTGAATTTATTGAAGAAAGAATTTAAAGCAGTTATAAAACAACATGGAGAAAAAAATGCTTCCTATATTGAGCCACCATTTGATGTTAAGGAAGTATTCGGTTCTAAACGTGTTAAAGTTAAAGCAACTTTTGATGGGTTTGAATATCGAGGATCTGTTGTAAGTATGGGCGGATGTTACATGCTTGGAATTACTCAAGAGATTAGAAATAAAATTGGAAAAGGATTTGGAGACGAAATATTTGTAACTTTAGAAAAGGATGAGGAAGAGCGTTCAGTAGATATTCCTCAAGATTTTGCTGCAGCAATGAATAACAATGAATCTGCTGTAGCAACCTTTAAAGCACTTTCGTACACTGCACAGAAAGAATACATAACTTGGATTACTTCAGCAAAACGTGAAGAAACAAGATTGGATCGTATAACAAAGTCTGTTGCTTTACTATCAGAAGGTAAAAAGCTAAGATAATTGAAAAAACGTCGAGATTTTATTTCCATAAAAAATCGACGTTTTCTTATATAACTTATATCTTTAGCCTTTTAAGTGCTTTTCTGTTTTTGATAAAAATTTTTCTAATGCTTCACTTATATCTATATCCATACGTTCTGCCAAAATAACCAGCCACCATATACATTCTCCTAGCTTATGCTCTAGTTCGGAAACATCATCTCCATTTATTGGCCAACGTCCTTGATTCGCCATAGTAAGACGCCCTACTAATCCAGCGTCAGTAAGAAAAGCCAATGCATCCTCCTCTACTGTCCACTCTTTTTCATGATAATGTTTTTCTAATTTATGATATTGCTTTCTTATTTGTATTGAGCGTTCAACAACTTCACTAAAGTTTATGTCTCTCATTTGATATCTCTCTTTCTATGAAAATTTATATCTTATCTATTTAGAGAATGAAATGGGCAAGTTCCTTTATGATCATCTACCATTCCAATTGCTTGCATAAATGAATACATGGTTACAGGTCCAACGAATTTGAAATTACGCTTCTTTAAGTCCTTACTTAATTGTTCAGAAATACTATCTTGAGCTGGCATGCTTGCTTCTGATTCCCAGTTATTTATTACAGGTTTAAAATCAACATACTTCCATAAGTAATTAGAAAAACTACCAAATTCCGACTGTATTTTAATAATCTCCAGTGCATTATTTCTTACAGATTTAAGTTTTAATAAGTTTTTAACCACATTATATTCTTCTCTTATTTTCTCTAGATCCTCATCACTTAATTTTGCGCAATACTCAATATCAAAGTTCTTAAAAGCTTTTCTATACTCTTCTCTCTTAGAAAGTACAATACTCCAAGAAAGCCCTGATTGTGCCCCCTCCAATGTAAGCATTTCAAATATATATGTATCATCATGACTTGGTATACACCATTCATTATCATGATATCTTCTCATCATTTCGCTATTTCCAGGCCATGAACATTCACTCATAACTCATTCCTCCTAATTATTTTAGATATATTTTTATTATATCCTCTTAAACCTGACTACTTCATGTCATATTAAAATTGAATTAGACTATTATTTAATTGACTTCAAATATCTAATCTGATCTCTATTATCAATAAAAACTCTATCAACCATTTTAAAACCTATATCTTCATAGAATTTACGAAGTTTTGGTCTTGAAGTTCCACAATTAAGTCTTAATGAAGTTACACCATACTCTTTGCATAATAACTCTGCGGATTCAACAATTTTTTTACCATAACCCTTCTTACTATAATCTCTACAAACAGATATCTTATGTAAAACTCCTGACTCCATCTTTTTCAACTCACTCCAAAAAAGTGAATCATACCATTGTAATATATATACACCAATTAAGTCACCATTCTCATAACATAACTTCATTTCACTTATATCATATTGTTCCAAAAGCTTTTCAGTTGTTAAATCTTCTATCTTCCACATTGGCTCATTTATTGAATTTAGCCACTTTGCTGCTTCAATTAAAACCTTTGAAAAAGTATCAATATTATTTTTATTTACATTAACAACTTCCATATAAAATCTCTCCTCACACTGCTATTTTTTCTTTTATTCCATACTATTAATTATATAACTTATTTTATAAATTAAGCGAAAAGAAACCGTAAAATTCAGTTATAAATCTTACGGTACTCTATAGACATTTACTTTTTATTCATGTACTGTTGGTTCAAGTATTGTAAGTGTATTATCATAAGTATTAAGATTTGCTTGAGCTCCTATTGGTATTGCCATCTTAAACCTACCATGACCAGTTGCTAAATTAGTCATAAGAGGCTTATTAAGTGGTATCATAACTTCATTAATTAAGTCTTCATAATTCTTATCATATGCTGGCTCACATAATGAGCATTGACCCATAATTATACCTGCACAATCTCTGAACTTACCTGCTAATCTTAAATGATTTATATACCTGTAAACTGTATTAATTGGTTCATGAACCTCTTCAAGTAAAATTATCTTACCTTTTGTATCAAGTTCAAATGGAGTTCCAAGGTTTCCTACAAAAGATGCGAGATTACCTCCTATTATTGGACCTGTTACATTTCCAGGCACCCTACTTACTAATTGCCTTCCTGGAGGATTCTCAAGTTTCCTTGGTGACGTAATTGTAGACGTCGCAGTAAAAAACTGATTAAAGTTATATGCAGGAGTTGTTGGTCTAAAATCAATTAGCATAAGACTATGAAATGTAATTAAATTAGCCCATCTATACAAGGCATTTAATAGAATTGTTATATCACTATATCCTGTAACAATTTTAGGATTTTGTGCTATAAATGGGTAATCAAGATATGGTACAATACCTTCAACCCCTACTCCTCCTCTTGATGGCATAATAGCTTTAACATTTGGATTTCTAAACATCTCCATTAAATCTGAGGCTCTTTCTTGCTCTGATGCTGCAAGATATCCACTATAAGAATATACATATTTACCTAAAACTACACTAAACCCCATACTTTCAAGGGTTTTTATACGCTCGTTGATAATATTTTCAAACAATGGACTCCCTAAAGTAACTATTCCAATCGTATCTCCTGGGCGTAAAATTCCTGGTCTGGTTGCCATTATCATTCACCTTCTAAATAATATAATAGTATATAATATATTAACTATATCCAATTTGACATTGACCTTAGAAGATTTGTATATGATTAAAGGAAATGAGAAAAATCCCACAGATTACCTTTCTGCGGGATTATAGAAATCTATTTTTATTTTTATAGTCAAAATATTTGCTCCTTTTTGCCTGAAGCAAAACATCATTTTAGGACGCAACGCCTCACTCTTACCTAAAGCCTATCTGGAATTTCAACATTCTTTTCAAAATATTCTCCATTTTGCAGTTTAGCCTTTACTATATAGTCTCCCCCTTCTATATTGGAAAATAAATAGACTCCATCTTCATTAGTAACTTGGACTTGAACTATCCTTTCATCGCCATTATTATCTATTTCATATAAAAATACTTCAGCATCTGAAACCACAGTGTTTTTTGATGTGATTATTCCACTTATGGTACCTTTAAAATCATTGTGATTTTTTAATAGATATAGGTTCAATAGGGCATATTCATATTTTTCAACACTTATCTCTATAGGTTCTTGCGAATTATATCCATGCCTTTCAGCTTCAATGGTATATTTATTTGGAGATACATTATAAATCAAATATTGTCCCCTGCTATTAGAAGTTGTCTTATAAATTACTCTACAACCCTCTTCCAATGGTTTCATAGAAATCATAGCATTGGGTATAGGTTTAAGGGTTACCTCTTCTAATACTTTTCCATAAACTATTCCGTTTGCCAGTGATGCATGTTTCTTAAGAGTAAGGGCTATTTTAGTAACTTCATCTTTTCTTATTCTAACTTTTCTACTCATGGATGTGGTATAGTAATTTGCTGATGCAATAACTTCATAGTCACCTGGTGATAATAAATTTTTAAATTTGAAAATTCCATTTTCATCAGTATTAGTGTGAAACAACGGATTGAAATTTTCATCAAAAACCTTAACAGTTGCATTAGCTATTGGCGATCCTCTATCTACCACTTTACCTATCAATAGAGTGTCATAGCACGGAGGTATCTCTAACAGATCTAAGTTAACAGTAGCTTCTTCATTTTCATTTACTACAACTGAATCGCTATCTGTAAGAATATAAACATCTTTAATTATCATTTTATACCACTTGTTCCTGTAAGGTTGCTTTCACTCTATAAGTTCCTGGATTTAAGCTACCAAATAAATATCTCCCAGAGCTACTGGTCTTAGTAAGAGCTATAACTGTTTCAACTCCTCCAGAGATTGAATATAATGCTACTACTGCATTTGGAATAGGCTGCCCAGAAGTTTGGTTTTTAATGAATCCACTTACAGTACCTGTATTAGATTGAGGATCAGCTGTTAAATTTACATCAGCAAGAACATAATCTTTTGTTCCAACACTTATTGGAGCTGAATCTTTAGGCTGATAACCTAATTTAGATGCTGAGACATAATAGTTACCCGCTGCTAATTCTGTAAATAAATATTGTCCATTCGCATTTGTTGGAGCTGTTCCAATAAAAGTAGGTGGCTGCCCTTGTACAGTACTATATAAATCTACAACTGCATTCACTATTGGTAATAACGTATTATTATCTCGTATGATTCCAAATACTGCACCTAGGTTTGCATTTGGATCTGGTTGAATAACTAGACTTACTGATGAAGATTTATTTGTTTGAATGGTAACAGGTGTAGATGTCGGTAAAAGATATCCATCTTTAATTGCAAGTACCTGATAGGCTCCAGCTGAAAGATTTGTAATTGTAAATTGGCCATTTCCTCCAGTTGTTGTATGCTCGATTGGATTATTACTTGTATCATATACTTTAACAGTAGCTCCAGCTACTGGGGGCCCCGTAATACTACCTGAAGTTACTGTTCCTGTTAGATTCCCACTATTTGCAATAGGATTTAAAACTAAATTTAAATCCTCAGTTTTCTCTTCTCTTCCTGTTATATCAAATTGCTGACTATAACCAAGTACATATTCATCTTTTGAAGACATTTTTTTCTTCTCCTTATTCTATATTTTATTGTCGAACCATACTATATAATATAAGAATTTAAATATATTTGTTACTTTCTATTCCATAAAACCTAAATGCCTTCTTTTGATCTTTATTTATAAGTAAATCCCTCAGATTATTATTCTGAGGGATTATAATATATTTTATTTCTTCCTTTACAACCTTACTACCTTTGTTGCTACATTCTCACAAAATGCACTATCATGCTCAACAAAAAGAATTGTTGGTTCATATTCAATTAATAATTTTTCAATCTGCATACGAGAAATTACATCTATAAAGTTTAGTGGTTCATCCCATATATATAAATGGGCTCTTTCACACAAACTTCTTGCTATCAATACTTTTTTCTTTTGTCCTCCACTAAAGTCTTCAATATTTTTTTCAAACTGCTCTCTTGTGAAATCAAGTTTTCTAAGAATGGACTTAAATAAACTTTCATCAATTCCATATTTATATGCATACTCTGATAAGCTTCCACTTAAATCAGATGTATCCTGAGAAACATGAGAAATAACTAATTGATTATTTTTAACTAATGTTCCTTCGTAAGGAATATCTTCACCTAAAATCAACTTCAGTATACTTGATTTTCCACTTCCATTCTTTCCTTGAAGCGCAACTCTTTCACCCTGCTCTACGCTAAAGTTTATTCCTTCACATACAACTCTATCATCATAGCAAATAGAGATATCTCTGAGTTCTACTAGCTTACTATCATGAAATTTAAGAGGTGATATCTTTAAGCTTTCATTACTTTCAATATTTTTAAGAAGCTTTGATTTCTCCTTAATCATATTTTGTTGTCTTGCTTCTATATTCTTAGCACGTTTCATCATTTTTGCTGCTTTATGTCCAACATATCCTCTATCTATTTTGCTACCTGAATTTGTAGTTGCATATTTAGAACTTTCCACACTATCTGACCAAGAGGATGTACGTTTTGCAGCCACAGAAAGTCTATTTATATCCTTTTTTAATTTTTCATTTTCTGCTTGTTCAAAGCTATCTTGTAGCTCTTTATTTTCCCACCACGAAGAGAAATTCCCTTTTTGTATTTCAATATTTGTTTTATTAATAGCTAAAATATGATCAACACAATTGTCTAAGAAGGCTCTATCATGTGAAACTAATATAAAACCTTTCTTTCTATTCAAATAACTGCTAAGTTTTTTTCTAGCTTCAGTATCTAAATGGTTTGTAGGCTCATCAATAAGTAGAAATGAATTTTCCTTTAAAAACATTGCTGCAAGCAATACTTTTGTTTGCTCTCCTTTAGATAGTGTATAAAACTGCCTATAAAAAACATCATCATCTATATCTAGCAAGGATAATTCCTTCATTATTTCCCAATCCATTGAATTCGGACTAATTTCTCTAATTACATCTATAGTAAAATTTTCCGCATCCTTGACTTCATAAGGAAAATATTCAAAAGTCACACTTGCTGAAATATTTCCTGAATATTCATATCTTCCAAGGAGAAGATTCATGAATGTAGTTTTTCCTCTTCCATTTCTACCTGTAAAACCTAATTTCCAATCTGTATCTATTTGAAAACTTGCATTTTCAAAAATATTATCATAACTGCCTTCATAAGCGAAGGTCAGATTTGTTACATTTATTAAAGACATATTTTTGTCCTCCTTTGTATTTAAAGTAAACATATAACAAAGTCGGCACTATAGGTGACTAATATTACTCCATATAAATGTCACCTATAGTTTCCGGCTTATATGGAGATTATCATGTGCCAACATAGTATCTTTATCACTCATCATATTACTCCTCCTTTAATTAATAAAAAATAAGAGCTGCAAGAAATTATTATTCTTACAGCTCGTAAATATACTTAATTAAGCTAGTATTATAAAATAACACTAGAGTATATATTAAGAGAAAAAATAATAACTTTCTTGCATAAATAAGCACAACAAAATTAACAGAAAGCTCTGTTTATCATTTAATAATATTGTACTTTAACTAATTAGCAAGAAAAATTAATCATCTTTTCACCTCAAATTTCATTTTTTATATTCTAACATTATATATTGCAAAAATCAACTGGTACTTGTGCTATCAATATCACTCTCTATTAACACTTGCATTTTTTCTAATATTATAATATTGATTTATTATTTCATCTATCTTTTTCCCAATGTTAAGAACATTTTCGTTAATTGAATTACCTGCCATTTCAATTTCGTATTGAAATTTTGTCTTTAATTCTTCTAATTTTACATAAACTTCATCTTTTGTTTTCATAATATATCTCCCTATATAGTTAATCATTTTGAGAATTATCTCAACTATCGTTTCTTCCCCAATTTATTTACTCTTCTTGTGTTGTTTGGCAAATATAAACTGCCAATGGCTTGATTAAGAATCTCTGAAAATGATACCTTACTATTATTGTTATTTTGTTTTGTATTATATTGACTGCTATCATTAAATTTTCTCTGTTCACTATATCTTAGAGACTCCACAACTGCATTTATTCTCATATTATCACTTCCTCATATTATAAATACGTAGAGTATCCTATAATTAATGGGGTACTACCCCAACTTATAGAGGATTTGCATAATTTAATTATGAATGCAAAAAAAAGAAGATTTTAGAATATAAATTACTACTCTAAAATCTTCTCTATTTTAAACTCTTTACTTATAATCTATAGATTTCTAACTGCTAATAAAACGAAGTTAAGTATAAATAAACCTGTAAATATATATATAACTGGATGTATATTCTTTGTTTCTCTCTTTACAATACTTATGATAACATAGCTTATAAATCCGAATGCTATACCAGTTGTTATACTATAAGTAAATGGCATAAGTGCAATTGTAAGAAATGCAACTGCTGCTACACTGAAATCTTTCCAGTCAATTTCTCCAATTGATGACATCATTAGAATACCAACAACTACAAGTGCAGGTGCTGTTGCAACTGATGGAATCATTCCAATTACAGGTGCAAAAATTAGGCATATAACAAACATAATTGCTGTTACTACTGATGTTAAACCTGTTCTACCACCAGCAGCAATACCTGCTGAGCTTTCAACGTAAGTAGTAGTGTTAGATGTTCCAAAGAATGAACCTACAATTGTTGCACTAAGATCTGCAAATAGAGCTTTATCTAAACGTGACTTAATTCCCTTACCTTCAAGCATAAGTTTTTCATCTTCAGCATCAAAAATACCTGCACGACGGCCAGTACCAATAAATGTTCCTAGTGCATCAAAAATATCTGTAAGTATAAATGCTATCATTGCAGTAATTGCTAAGAAGAACTTACCACTGTTAGCAAATAGTCCTGCAAAATCCATTTTAAATGATGTATCTTTAACTGCTGCAATAGAATTTCCTATACCACTTAATGATATATTAGCTGATGAGAAGAATTCATGTGAATCTTTTGCATGGAAACCAAAAACTCCTGGGTTTACACCAAAAGAAATTTCTATAAAAGTAAGTAGTGTTACTGAAACAATACCAATTAAAATAGCTCCTTTAACTCTTAAAACCATCAATATAAGTATTAAAACAATTCCGAACAATGCTAATTGTACTGCTGGATTAGAAAAGTTTACTAGTGCTGGAACTGCTGATGAATTAGCAACAACAGTTGCATCTGCTGGAGTCTTACCAAAGAAAAGATATGTTCCAGGGTCGGATGTAAACTTTAAAAGACCACTGTCTTTAACTCCAATATATGCTATGAATAGACCGATTCCTCCACCTATAGCCTTTTGTAAAACTGCTGGAAGAGAACGGATAATTATCTTACGAAGTCCTGTAACTGTGATAATTATATTTACAACACCACAGATAAATACCATTGCCAAAGCTTCTTGCCACTTAAAGCCCATAGTACCACATACAGTAAAGGTGAAAAATGCATTTAATCCCATACCAGGAGCTAGTGCATAAGGTACATTTGCGAAAAAGCCCATAACAAATGTTCCAACTGCTGCTGATATAATTGTTGCAACGAATATAGCTTGTGGATTAAACGGATTGTCAGGAGTTCCTGCCAATTGCAATATACTTGGATTAACGAAAATAATGTACGCCATAGTAAAGAATGTTGTAAGACCTGCGAAGATCTCAGTTCTAACGTTAGTCCCGTAATGCTTTAACTTAAATAAATTTTCCATTTCTACAACTCCTAAAAATATAATTTATTGGGAAATTTCGTTACTAAAAAACAAAATAGGCTGAAACACCATTCCAACCTATCGACAAAACTGAATTACAAATAATAAATTACAAATTATAAATCCAAACTATAAATCAATTTCACGATAGTCGGGTAATTTACGGTCACCCGGTAGAAACTGCCAACCCATATATGTTAGCGATATATCGAACCTATTCAATTATTTAATAAATTTTCCTCTTAAATTATAGTTTAATTTGTCGAACTTTACAAGTGGAATTTTAATTTTTATTCGTAATTTTTATAATTATTTATAAACTAAGGACTAGGTCAATTCCCTAAAGTGTTTAAGTTTGTTTTATTTATAATATTTTAGTCTCTCCTATTACTACAAAGTAAATTCATACCAAATTATTCTACATAAATACTGAGTACATATTATAATAAATATTTTATTTAAATACATGATAAAAGTTTGTAAGATTTTTATACATTATACTCACATTTCATTTCTTGTTTTAGCAAGTCAATAGGATTTGCATAACCAAGGGTACCACACATCAGCGAACTTCCTACCCATTGGTTAAGTTCTACAAGGTTTAAAACTTCACTGGGTAAATAATATTCTATTTGCCAAGAAATACTGAAATAAAATTCAGTTATTTGACTTAGTATACTTCTATCATGGGTCTTTGTATAATGTACTTCACCACAATCAGTAATGTATTTATCAACTATCTCTAATGAAAATCCCTCTGCTATAAAAGTTTCTCTTATTGCATTAAGAATAATTACATTAAACTTTTTAAAATGTTCTGTTTTTAGCCCATATAAGATAATGCAATATCTTGTTTTGTTATTCATTAGTATAACACCTTTTTTTCTATCAAACATAAACATATTCGCGTGCCATTCAAAGAATGATTTTGTATTTCCGTCTTCATATGCCTCGACTTTCATTTTCATAGCATCCGTTAATTTCTTCGTACATTCAATAATCATATCTTTAACTCCTTTTCTATATTATTCAATATTCATACCAGCTAAAGCTCTCTAATCTTGAATCTTTGAATTTAATTTATTTTTCAACATTTTCTTTAACATAGCCTCAGTTTTAATTAGGTTTTCTTTCTGCTCCTCCACTTCTAATATCTTCTTTTGTAAAAGTTCAATCTTTGTATCAACTGAAACCGAATTATCATTGTTTTTTTGTATTTCTTTAATTTCTGTCAAAGAAAATCCAACTGAATGAACTGTTTTTATCATTAGCAAATATTCAATTATATCTTCAGAATAATTACGATAATTATTTGACTCCCTACTAACATATTTTTCAGAAATCAATCCTTGCTTTTCATAAAATCTAATAGTAGAAATTGATAATCCTGTCTTTTTTGATACTTCATTTATTTTCATAAAACACCTCTTTAAACTCACTTGACTATGAACCTAACTTCATAGTTTATACTATATCTAAGTATTTAAATTAGTCAACACAATAATGTGAATGGAGGGATTACTATGGAAAATGCTAGAAAAGAAACTCGAGCAGTAGTATTAGGCGGTGGAGGAGTAACTGGGATGGCTTGGGAGATTGGGATAATTACAGCCTTATTAGAAAAAGATATTGATTTATCAGAGGCTGATGTTATCATTGGAACTTCAGCTGGATCATTTGTTGGCTCTTCATTGGCCAGTGGTTATGATATTAAAAAACTTTATGACTCTCAACTTGCCACAAATACCTCAGAGGTGAATACATCAGTAAACCCTGAAATTATGATGCTATGGACTGAAGCCTTTCGTTACGGCAAAGATGATAAAAAAAAGATTGGACAGATGTTTGGAGACATTGCGAAAAAATACCCTCCCAATATATCAAAAGAGACACGTCAGAGAGTTGTAGAATCAAGACTTGCCACTACTCTTTGGCCACAAAAATTAAAAGTCACAGCAATTAATGCTGATACTGGAGAACTCCGTGTATTTGATAAAGATTCAGGAACTTCACTTATAAATGCAGTAAATGCAAGTGGTGCTGTCCCAGGAATCTGGCCACTTGTAACTTTTAATGATAGGGATTGGATTGATGGAGGGATGGTTTCAAGTACTAATGCGTATTTAGCTACTGGTTATGATAAAATTGTAATCTTATCGCCAATGCCTCAAAAGTATGGTTTAATTCCAAGCGTTGGAGAAGATGCTTCTGAAATGCAAAAAAGATCGAAGGTCTCTCTTATTACACCTGATGATGATAGTATATTAGCAATAGGGAAAAATCCTTATGATCCAAATCATGCAGCCTCATCTGCTAAGGCTGGATTTAATCAAGGAATAAAAGAAGCTGCTGATATTTATAAAACATGGTTATAATTATTTAATTAGTTATTACAATTACAAAATTCCCTCAAACTATAAATTTGAGGGAATTTAAAATATACTAAGTAAGATTAATTTTTAGTGCAGGACGTACACCATCACGTGCTGAGCTGTTATTTGCATAGCTACGAACACTGCAATTTGTTCCTATAAAAAATGCTCTAGATGGTTTGTTACCTTGTGTTCTAAGCCACCACCAGGAACAACCAATTTCTTCTCCATTTCTAGTTACATAATTATTTTTGTTAGTTTTGTCATATACATATAAATTGCATCCATCAGACTTATTTATTTTTGCAAAGTCTGTTCCAACTGTAGGAAGAAAATCCTTACCATGTATATCAGATAAATATCTTATCTCATTTACACTAAGTAAAAAAACCTTATCCTCAGTATCTGGTGTACCTTCTCCATTATCAGTGCAATAAGTACATTTTATAAGTTCCTTTTCCTCTTCGGTAAATGCTATATTATAGAATTCATCATTTAACCATTCACGTAAATCACAATCTCTCCAAGTTATATCTACACAATCACGCCATTTAATATCCTTGGACTTGCCATGATACCTCTTGCAGTCCAAAATATCTTCACTCAAAAGAAACAAATCACTTCCTGAATTTTGTAACACCCTCCACCTTATAGGTGTTGAATCAGTTCCATCTTTAGTTTGAGGATAAGTACCAAAGGTAATAATTTCTCCTAGTTTTGCATTCTGTATGCTATTCGCTATTTTCAAATTGTTATCCTCCTTTATTAAATATTCTGCTCCTTACTTATTAACTCTTCTATATATCTAATTAATTCCTTTGCATCACTCTCAGCCTCAGGCATTAAGGATAATATCAAATCATTCTCCTTACTTTTAGCTTTCAGATTTTTAAGCATTCCACATATGCACTGAGTTCTGTAGTTTTCCAGCCTTAATACTTTGATGATTTTAAGTAGTTTTACTTCATTTTCTCCATAAACACGATATCCATTTTTATTCCTTGGTACTTCAATTAGTCCATTTCTCTCCCAGTTTATAATGACATTTATTGATACTCCAATGAGTTTTGCTGCACCATTTCTATTTAACTTAATATTCTCTTCTTCCAGTGAATCACTTTTCAGTATTTCCTGAATTACTTTCATAACTTTAAGTTCATTATTCTTTTCGTTTTGTATATGTGTTAAATACTCTTTGCCTAGCTCTAGAGCTTTTCTCAAATCACCTTTAGCTACACTTCTTATAATGTTTCTAACTTCAAATCTCATATAGTATTTAATCCAGTCACTTTTCAATGCCATTCTCACTAGTTTTATCTGATTCAAATGTGTTTCAGTGTAAGCTCTATATCCATTTTCTTTCCTTTCAACAGGTGCTATATACCCCCACTTCTCATATAACATAATAGTATTGGGATGCATCCCCACTATTTTGGCAATTTCAGAAGTACTATAGTTTTTCATTAAATACCTCCCTCTTTGGTTAACCAAATTGCTTTCTCATTATAGCATACAGCTAAAACCCTGGCAGGATAGTGGAGGGTTTTGATATTTTTACTTTTTAATAAAAGTCATTATAAGAATAGAAATAATTGAGGATATATCACTTTTCCATGTAAGCTTCATAAAATAATAGGATAATTAGTTTACAGGAGAGTATAAATTATATGGTCATTACACCAGATATCACTACACTTAAGTGTACCATTAGAAATGGTATTAAATTTTTTGAGCTAATAGCTGAACCCGTAAATCAAGAAATACTCCCTGGTGTCTTCATTAAGGGATGGGGATATAACGGAAGTATACCAGGACCTACTATTCAAGTCTATCCAGGAGACTATGTTAACATACGTGTAATAAACCATCTGCCAGAAGCAACAAGTATTCATTGGCACGGACTTGATGTCCCTAATGAAATGGATGGGGTCCCAGATGTAGAACCTTCACCACGGATTGAACCTGGACATTATTTTGATTATCACTTTAGGATAACTAACCCACCTGGAACACATATGTATCATTCTCACGTCAATGTAGCAAAACAAGATATGCTGGGCCTTTTAGGTGGCTTTGTAATTCTTGATCCTTATGAAAGACATATTAATAAAGATTACCTCCTTCTAATGCAGGAATGGAGTCTTGTTGGTTTAGACAAAGGTAAGGAGGTAAGTCCTGGAAAATATAATCTTAAGCCTTTTGCTATGGATTTCAATATGTTTACTATCAATGGTAAAAGTTTTCCATCAACCACACCCATGCCAATAGAATATAAAGATATTATACGTTTAAGGTTAGGAGCAATACAGATTAATCATCACCCTATGCATATTCATGGACATCAATTCGTTGTTGAAAAGGCAGATGGCAACCCTATAGCTGATAATAATAGAATTTTTAAAAATACAATTTTAGTAGCTTCAGGAGAAACTTGGGATGTCTTGTTTGAAGCAGATAATCCTGGAGTTTGGCCTTTTCACTGCCACATTGCCCATCATGTTTCTAACAACTTCACTGACGGAGTTGGTGGTATGTTTACAACCTTAGTGTATAAATAATTGATAATTAATCCTTGTTAATTTAAAAATGCTGCTATAATAAATAATACTGATGATATCACTATTGATATAATACTATAGGGCAAGATTGTCTTAATGTGCTTCATAAGTGGAACCTCTGCAATTGTAGATGATAATATTGCAGTTTCACCTAGTGGTGATGCATTATCTCCTAATGAACCACCTGCAAGCACAGCTCCAATAACTAAAGGTAAACTAGACTTAGAAGTTACAGCTAGAGGAATAGCTATCGGCATTAAAAGAGCCCAGGTTCCCCAAGCTGACCCCATAAAATATGAAGCTGCACATCCAATCAAGAATATTACAACTGGAATAAGTATTGCAGGTATTTGAGGTCCTATATTATTTGTTATAAATTTTACAAATCCTAAATCTTCTATGATACTAGATAGCCCCCAACTTAACACTAATACAATTATTGGTGGCATCATTTCATTTCCACCAGATAAAAAACTACTCTCTATCTTTTCCATAGGTATTCTTTGAAAAAGATAAAATATAGTTGTAATTACAATAGTTATTACTCCAGATATCAGTATGGATTTCTCAAATTGAGCATTCATAATAGCTTCTAAAAAACCCTGACTGTTCTCTTTTCCGGTATACCAGAAAAAAAAGAAGGTTGCCGCTATTAATAGCACTAAAGGTAAAATTAAATTAAATGGACGAGGAGGCGCATTTTCTGCAAATTCACTTTGCCCATGAGCTTCATGACTATGCTCATTGTAATTGTGTTTCTCCTCTTTTTCTATATCAGAAATTCTATTAACCACACTGTCAAATCCTAGATTAAAAATAATTATCCCTATGACTACAAGTATCATGATAATAGCATAAAAATTAAATAGAATACTCTTTAGATAAAGATTATATGCTGACATTTTCAATCCAGACTTATTTAGTGAGGAATTAATTACTCCAATTATATATCCAACATAAGTAGTTCCAAAAGGGATTAAAATGATTAATAGGCACGATGTCACATTAAGTACAACTGCCAGTTTTTCTTTACTTCCTTTTACTTTATCTATTAGCGCTTTCCCCACAGTACCAGCTGCTATACCATGAAAACAGCAGTCAATAAAAGTAAATATTGTAACAAACCAGATAGCTCCTAAGGCTCCCTTTTCAGTTTTTACATATTTATTTGCAAGTTCTGAAAATCCTCTAATCCCGCCTGATAGAGACATAATTTCTCCAAAAGCTCCAAATATGAATAAGAACATAATTATATATGCACTTTCTTCATTAGCTACAGATTTCACCAGATGCTCAACAGCATATATGCACCCATTTATAACATTTCCTCCAGCTAAAAGTATCCCTCCTGCCAGAAGTCCAACTACCAATGCTGCTAATATCCTTTTTGTTAACATGGCTAAAATAATAACTATTAATGGTATGAATAGTGATATTAATCCTTGACTCATATTATCAACTCGCTTTACAAAATTTCTTTATAGTTATTATCTAAATTTATAAGCTTATTATACGAATCCAGTAAACTTTCTTTTATCTTATAAATAAAAAAACGGTTAAGAGAATTAATCCCTTAACCTTCAAAAATATCTTCTATTTAAATTTATTACAGTTTACTATATTCTTTATCTATTACTGGTTCAAGCCATTCATTGCTTGAGGCTTCTTTTGGAACTGATAAAGATAGATGTGCAAATGCAACATTTTCTTCTCCCAATGTAAAATCAGAAACATTTTCTAATTCTATTCTTTCCATTAAGTTTGATTCAATTCTACAACTTAAAGTTAACTTTAAGTCAACATTTTTTAATAATCTATTATTTTGGAGGATATATAAGTGATTTATACAGTTGGTGAAATGGCAAAGCAGCTTGATGTTGCTGCTTCAACATTAAGATATTATGATAAAGAAGGGTTACTTCCATTTGTAGAACGCTCTGGTGGTGGTATGCGTATGTTTAAGGATGAAGATATGTCATGGTTAAGAATTATTGAATGTCTAAAGAAAACAGGTATGCCTATCAAGGAAATTAAACATTTTATAGATTGTTGTATGGAAGGCGATACTAAGATAGACGAGCGCCTATCCATAATAGAATCTCAGCGCGATGCTGTCATAAAGCAAATGAGTGAACTACAGGGTATGCTGGAAATGTTAAATTATAAGTGTTGGTATTATGAAACTGCAAAAGAGGCAGGAACATGTGCTGTTCATGATAATATACAAATAGAAAAAGTCCCAAGTAAATATCATAAATTCTTAGATGAAAAATAGAACTACTGATTATCTTTGAAACGACTGTTTAACCAATAAATATTGTTGTTCCTATGATAAAAACCGCACTATCTAATCAAATAGGTTAGATAGTGCGGTATCTCACACAAACATTTATTTTATTGTTTATTAAATGGCCTTTGTACATATTATCTTCCCATATGGATAATTCCATTTTCTATTGCAACTGCAACTGCCTCCGACCGAGATTCAACTCCTAGTTTGCTGTATATACTTGATAAGTGTGCTTTAACAGTTCTTTCAGATATACTCATGTCAACGGCTATTTCTTTACTTGTACATCCCCTTGCTGCAGCTTGCAAGACAAATAATTCTCTTTCAGTAATTTCAACATTAAGAGAATTATTACCTTGTGCCCGCCCATCTTTATCACTAAAGATTATGCTGCTTATTTCTGGCTGAAGCAAAAGTTCTCCTCTGATAGCAGATTCTACAGTTCTAATTAGTTCCTCGCGTGTACTATCTTTCAAAAGGTAACCCTTTGCCCCTAAAGAGAGTCCTTCTCTAATTAACTTATCATCATTGAAGGTAGTTAAGATAACTACCGGCACTAGATTATTCTTTTCCTTTAAAGTTCTTAGCGCCTCCATACCACTTTTTTGGGGCATATTTAAGTCCATTAAAACCAGATCCGGTTTTAACTCATCTATCAGCGCTAATGCCTTACCTCCATTTTCAGCCTCACCCACAACCTCATAATTTTCTTCTGTTTCAAAAATCAACTTCAATCCTTCTCTAACTATAAGATGATCATCTACTACTAGTATCCTTCTCTTATCCATTATCTTCATCTATTCCTTTCTCTATTGGAATAATAATATTTATATCTGTGCCATATTTTCTTTTGCTTTTTATCTTAATTTTTCCGTGTATTGCTTTTACGCGCTCTGTCATTCCCAATATGCCATAATGTCCGAACAGCTTATCAAGAAGCTTCACATCAAAGCCTACTCCATCATCATTGATATTTATATTTATTTGATTTTTGACTTCCATTATTGTGATAGATACATTATTTGCAGCAGCATGCTTTGAAATATTGTTCAATGCTTCTCTCACAATGAATAAAATGTGTCTAGAAATATTTTCAGGTATTAGAGATTCAATTCTAATATCATCTTTAACAAATGTATTCGATACATTTCCAAATTGAGTAATTTCCTCTTCTATCGCCTTTATAAAATCCATTTCTATCTTTGTCTGCGATCGTAAATCATCTATAACTAGCCTAGAATCTGCTAAAGTTTTTCTAGCATGTTCCATTGCCTTTTGTACTATCTCCTTTGCGCGTTCTGTATTATTTTTACTTAGATTTGCATTTACTGCATCGAGTTGCATAATTACGCCTGCAAGACCTTGAGATAAGGTATCGTGTAAATCTCTAGCCATTCTTTGTCTCTCATTTACTAAAGTGAGTTCTTCAACCTTCTCATAAGCCATTTCTAATTCTTTTGAAATTCTCTGAGCTTGAATGCGTAATTTTACCTGTTTAAAAAAGATCATTGCATATGCTCGCATAGCAATACTTATTATCACAAGTAAAGGTAGTGATTGAATTAACACATCCATTCCACTGAGTACTATTATTGTACCGCAGTAAATACTATAAAAGAAAATTGCTGTGGCAATAACTTTCGCAGCATCACTATATACTATCATGCTTTGGATAATAAAGAGAGGAATGAGCCCAAGTAATATTGTTTTATATCCCTCTGGTGCTATGACTGCGTAATCGAAAGTTATTATGCCCTGTATAATAAAATAAAGCCAATGCTTTTTTTTAAATATATTAACAGAAAACAAATATACCAATAGCTGAATTACTATTACTATAGTAAAACCTGCTGTTTCATTTTTAGTCATTTCACCTGAGTTTTGAACAAAAACTGTTGCTAAGTACAGTAAAATAACACTAACTATAATGGGAGACTTAGAAAAAACACCTTCATCGGTATATGGTGTAAATACTGATTTAAATTTATTGCGCAAGGAGATCACCTACCCTTTTAAGATTACATCATGCATGTATTAACTATCAAAATATATAATTATGTATTCATCTTATAATAATTCTGTAATTGTATCAATTGTACTTTTGGGCAAAACGCTTCACTTTAACTTACAATAAAAGCTAGTGAAAACTAGCTTTTCAGCTATAAATTCACTAGCCCTAATGTTCCTTGGATTATATATTTCTTCTGAGATATACTTAGGTTTTAGGTTTATGCAACCTTATCTTCCTTTTTCAAATCTTCCTTACTTGAAAACATATTTTTTATAGTACCTGGAAGCGTAATCATTGCAGGCAGAAACACTGGAAGCAATATGAAACAAAGTACTACTAGTCCTGCAATTACAGCCACAGCCAACTCTGAGAGAAGCACTAATCCAGAAGGCATAAGTGTTGCAAAGGTTCCACCAAGTATTATAACTGCAGACATTATTACACCACCTATATGCTTTGAGGCTAGGATTATTGCTTCCTTTGATGGCATATGATGGTATTCCTTAAGTCTCATCATTAGGAATATACTATAGTCCACTCCTAATGCTACTATTATGATGAAGGAAAAGAATGGGACAAATGAGGAAATACCTTCAAGTCCTTTTATATTCAAAAAGATAAAGTTTAATATATACATGGCTGCATAGTATGATCCCATAAGTGATGCAGTTATTACCACTGGTTCCCAAAAGGATCTTATCACAAGCAACAATATAAGAAATACCCCTATAAGTACTATTACTGTCGCTCTATTTAAGTCATTGCCTAATACATTATTCATATCAAAAGTTGTAGCACTAGGTCCTGATGCTCCAAACTTTGCATCTGAAAGTACTGTACCTTTAAGTCCACTGGATACAGTCTCATTTATCTTCTTTACTATATCTTGAGCTTTATCTGAATAAGGATCAGCATCTAGAACTACAGTCATCTTAGTAATGGTTCTATCCTTAGACATCATCATATCTAAAGCTTTCTTAAAATCATCATTAGTCAATGCTTCCTTTGGTATAAAGAAGGTCTTATTACTGTTAAATTGTGAAAGAAAATCTTTAGTCTGTCCCAATCCACCTGAAATTTGCATTAACCCAGTGTTTACATCTGAAAGCTTCTTTCCAAAGGTGCTGAATCCATTAAGACCATCCACCAATTGCTGTTGACCTGATTTCATCTGACCTAGTCCACTAGCTACATTGTTCATATTGGTAACTATTGTGCCTATTCCATTAGAAGCCTTACCTATTCCATCCTGAAGTTGCTTCAAACCATCAGCCATCTGCGTTAAACCACTTCCCATGCTTGTCAAGGCCTTGTTTGTATTATCAAAACCTGCAGTTGCTGCATTATAGTTATCATTTAATGTTTGTATTCTCTCCGGTGTGATTTGGCTTAATTGATTTACTAATTGATCAATGGCCACTTTTAACGTCTGATAATTGGAATCAGTTTGGGAGTTTGAATAACTACTACCTAATGCATTCATCATTCCCTGCATCTGAACTAAAGTTCCTTTAACACCCAGTAGTGTCTCTGCTACCTGTTGGTATCCTGTACCCATCTGTGAATAACCAATCTGTATCTTTCCATAATTGTCAGCTAGGGTATTTATTCCACTGCTCATCTTCGAGAGATTTGTTTGAATGGTAGCTATTCCGCTCTCTATACTTTGTGAACTGCTGGAACTACTAGTTAGTCCGTTCTGTATTTGTGTCAATCCACCACTCAAGGCAGCTATACCATCCTGCAGCTTTGCAGTACCGTCAACCATCTTACTTACCTGAGAAAAGTCGGCTGAACCAAGCTTATCAGAGGCAATCTCCAAACCGTTATTTATCTGATTAACACCATCCTGGGTTTTTGCCATACCGTCAGTAACTGAAGGCATTTGACCACTAATGTAAAACCCATCTATTTGCTTTGCTTGAGGTTGTGTTACTGATGATACCTGAGTGACTCCATTGATTTTTTTTACTTTTTCTGTGAGGTTGTCAATTATCGCAAGAGATTCATTGTTATCCATGGCTTTATTATTCTCAATTGCCACTGTAACTGGCATAGCCTGACCTTTACCAAAGTGCTCAGAAATCAGCGAAATTGCTTTTGTGGATGGATACTTATCTCCAAGTTCTCCAATGGTATCAAAATTAAGCTTTTGTTCATGAAAATATATAGTTGGTAATATTACTAGCAGTATAGCTATAACTGCTAAAACAGGATGCTTTGTTGCAAATGAAGAAGTTTTACCCCAAAACTTGTTTTCACCATGACCCCCAATTTTTTTTGATGGCCAGAAAAGTTTTTTACCAAGTAGCTTCATCATAAAAGGTGTTAGTGTTAAAATTTCTAGAAGTAGTACTATTACACCTATTACAACAACAATACCTGACCTATAAATTGGTGATTCAGTAAATATAAGACTAAGAAAAGCTATAAAAACAGTAAGTATACTGTAGGTAATAGTTTTACCTGCTGTTTTATATGTGTTCACTATAGCATCATCTATGTCTAATCCATGCGATAGTTCTTCTTTAAATCTGTTAAATAGAAGTATATTATAGTCAGTTCCTATACCAAAGAGTATAAGTATCAGCAGCATCTGAGTAAGACTAGTCAATGGGAAATTGGCTTTGTCTATTAGTTGCGCTGCAATTCCCATGGAACACATATATGAGAAAGCTACTGCTATAAGAGATATCACAGGGGTAATTACAGATCTGAACATTAAAACAAGTACTACAAGGATAAATATGACTGTCAATGAAGCACTTTTCTCTACTCCTGATTCTGCTGATCTTTGATAATCGTCATTGATAAAGTCTTGGCCGCTTATGTAGTATTCAGACTTTACATTAGTGAGCTTGCTATCAAATTCTTTTTTAATATCAGCTACTTCTCTTTTTCCCTTATCAAGCTTGAAACTCACCATAAGAGTTGTACCATCTTTTGAAATCAATGAACTTTTTGCATCTGGCATACTGAAAGGATCTATCATATCTGATATACCCAATTCAAATCCGCTTTCTGCGAGTGCTTTTACACCATCACTTATTTTATCCATTTCCTCATCAGAAATCTTATTCTTGTCATAAAAAACTATGAGATCACTGGCACCCTTAGCACCATCCATCTTACTTACAATGGAATCTGCAATTACTGAGGGGCTATCATTTCCTAAAGCCTGTGTACCCCTCTGTCTCAGTATTGCATTTATATCTGGCTGAAATGCTGAAAGCAATATAGTTGCTATAAGCCATACTGCGAATATAGCCCAACGGCCTTTAATTATTTTTCTCATCTAATTATTCCTCCTTTACTACATATATTTTTCATAACCGTTAATGGCTACATTTTCATGTTACATCTCACCTATATCTACAACAATTGTACCTTTGGGCAAAAAGCACTGTACCTTTAGGCAAAATATTAATTCAAACTATATGATTGATATATCTAATATTATTTAAAAATGCCTAGTCCGTATCAGTGCTCTCTTGAACCCATAACACGTTTGATTAATCGAGTTGCAAATACAGGACTAAAACTATACATAAAGTTCATAGCTTTTGAGTCCTTTCCTATACAGAAACGGTACTTATTCTTTTCCATCCCACGGATTATTAATTCAGCTGCTGATGACGAAGAAAGTAACATTTTTGAACTTTTATTTTCTTCTTCAAAGCTCTTAGTTGAAGCCTGTGAGTTTTGTTTAATATTTGTTGCCATAGCTCCAGGAAAAACAAGAGAAACATGTACATTCGTTCCTAATAATTCTGAATATAAACTTTCTGTCATCAACTTTACTGCAGCCTTTGATGCTCCATATGAACTTTGGCCTGGAACTGGAAGGAATCCGCCCATGCTAGCAATATTCACAATGTGTCCCTCGTGCCTTTCTAGTAAATGATTTAAAAATGCCTTTGTCATATATAGAGTTCCATTAAAGTTAACATCCATTACTCTATCAATTTGCTCAAAATTTAAATCCTTCAATTGTATAAATGGCTGAATTATACCTGCATTATTTATAACTCCATCAATATGCCCCATGGTTGAAATAATTTCCTTTGAGAAATTAATTACAAATTCTTTATTTGTAATGTCTACAATCCTAGTTAACAAGTTTTGGTTCTCACCTGAAAGCCTAAAAGTTTCTTGAAGCGCTGCATCATTGACATCAACAGCAACAACCCTTGCCCCTTTTGATAGTAGATTGAGTGTTAATTCTCTTCCTACACCATTTCCCCCACCAGTAACAACTATGTTTTTATTTAGTACTTTCATATCAATTTCCTCCTTGCATTTCTTTTTACACATAAAAATATATTATTTGTATATCTACATATCTCGCAATTGCGTTTTTGCACTTGCTGCTTTTTAATAATACTAGTATATAATCTGTATAAATGACTTCCTATTGTACCTTAGGGCAAAAGTTACTGTACTTTTAGGCAACTCAATATAAAAAAGAACCTATGAAATGGATAAACCAAAAAGGTTATTTCAATAGGTTCTTTTTATTTAATAAAACAAATATAGAATTATAGTGTATTTTGACCAGAAACTTCAGATTACTTATTAAAATTTGAGACATTTTCACTTTAATTATTCCTGTACTTATATTTGCTTACGCAACTTCTCAACATCTCATCCATTCTGTTTCATATATAAAGGTAAAAGATTTAAACCCTAATCGAGCCACGGAACCCTCTGGAACCATAATACGACTCTGCACCATTATGATATACAAATACATTATCATAACGAAAATCAGTAAAGATGGCACCACCGAGCTTTCTAATATCAGAAGGTGTTTTCACCCAGTTTGATGTTTTCATATCAAAATTTCCAAGTTTCTGCAGCTCCCTATACTGTTCTTCTGTTAAAATTTCAATACCCATGTCATCTGCCATACCAATAGCACTATTTTTAGGCTTATGTTCTTTCCTTGACTCTAACGCTTCAGGATCGTAACATACACTTCTTCGACCTTTAGGACTTTCTGATGAACAATCATAAAATATGTATTCCCCTGATTTCTCATCATACCCAATAACATCTGGTTCACCACCTGTTACTTCCATTTGATTAAGTGACCACATTTTTTCAATATTGGCTTCTAGTTTTTCTTCTACACTATCCCATTGAAGCCCTTCATGACGATTCGTGTTTTTCTCAAAACGTGATTTTAATGTTTTGATTAATTCCTCTCGTTGTTCTGGTAACAACTCCTTTTTTTCATTTTCCAAAATTAAACCTCCTCGTAACTAAGCTTTCAAATTCTTATAAATCATGCTTTTTCAAATACACCCACTAAGTTTTCTTTTGATCAATCCATTCTTCTTCTAAAATTGCGTAAATTACATCGTCTGCCCATTCATTATTAAACCAAAAGCTTTTTTTAAAATGGCCTTCTTTTCTCATTTTAATTCTTTCAATCAGCGCTATAGACTTTATATTTTTCGGGTCAACTGAAGCAATTATTCTATGTTTTTTTAAATCATTAAACAAATAATTTATTGCACCAATAATAGCTTCTGTTGCATACCCTTTACCCTGATATTCAAGAGATAGAGTAAATCCTATTTCAACCTGTAAATTATCTATAAAATGAACACCTATATCCCCTATTAACTCATCAGCTTCTTTAAGTAAAATACCAAGTTGATACCATGTACCAGGAACATTAGGAGTCTTAGCAATTTTTTCATTAATAAACTCTGTTACTTCCTCAAGTGTTTTTGGTTTCCAGTTCTGAAATTTAAATATTCGTGGATTTGAGCGATATTTAAATATTGCTTCTGCATCAGAAATTCTAAGTCCTCTTAATATTAATCTTTCTGTTGAAATATTCATTTCATTGAAATTCATTATTTTAGCCTCCAATTAATAGTTTGACTACTTATGAGAAATATAAACATAATCTCTCCTGTATAACTTCTAATACTTCTTCTGGCACTTCTCTTACCTTAATATCATCACCTAAAAAAAGTAGCCAATTTGTTATTTCACCCAATTCTTCAGACTTATTAATATCAATAAAGGTCTTTAGAATTCCAGTAGTTTGGTAAGGATTAGTATAGGATATTGAAACGGTTAACGGGTGGTATTTTTTAAACTGGGAAATGGCTTTCGGACCTAATTCAATTATAAGGTTAATTACTTCTTCCTGTTTATGTAGCTTTTCTAAAATCTTTTTCTTACTTAATCTTTTTTTCTCCTTATAAGATTTCACATCCATTAGATGATCCACAGGGAAAATCTGTTTCTTCTCTTCCTTTAAATCAAAACCCTCAATTAGCCAAATACCCTTTTCATGATAAAGGTGCAAGAGATAAATTTCATAAGACTTTACTATATCCTCTTCATTTACGGTAATTAATAAGTAGCTGTCCAAAAGAAGGATTTGAATTAGTTTTTCCAGTATGGGATGTGGAAGATCTGAGAGATTAAGTAAGTCGGGGTTATAGGGGTTAGTCCCTTCAAAAAGTAATATTTGATTTAAGAGTACAAGATCCTCTTGCTGACTTTCTGAAATAAGCCCTAGTAGTTTTTCAGCTAAGGATTGACGGCTCTTTAGATATGGTAGCTGTTGATTTCTTGTTGCCATAAAGGCAATAAAGAGGGCCTTAACTTCATTATTATTAAATCGAACGACTGGAAGAACAGAGTTTTGCATAACAAAATATCCTCCATCCCTTCCAACTTCGGCTACAAGTGGCATCCCCATTTCCTCAATTTCTTTGATATCTCTAATAGCTGTAGAACGAGATATGTTAAATTCTTGCATGATTTCAGAAATTGTAAAGTGTCCACGGTTGTTGATATATCTCATGATTATATTAATCCGTTCAACTTTTTTCATAAAGCCTCCTAAACAGTATCACTTTTTGACATAATTTAAGATTATTATATACTCATCAAGTGAATATTACAATTTCATTTGATTAATTATAAGAAAAGGAAGGTTTGAAATATGGCAGATTATATAATAGAAGAAAAAGAAGGTTTTATAGTTTTGGGGGTTGGAACTGAACTTAAAAGTCATTACACAGACTTTGCTGGATTAAACAAGGAAAAGTCAGACTTTTGGAAATTAGTCAGCGAAGATGGAAGACTTGAATCTTTAAACGCAATTGCAATAAATGACTACGTATTTACTGTGAACGAAGCAGTTAATAACAAATTGATGTATTATGTTGGAGTCATGACGAATGCTTCAATATCAGAAGAAACTCGAGCTATCCAATTTCCTAAAGGGGAATACCTTGTTGTTAAAGGTGAAGGAAATACTTCCGATGAATTGAATAACAAACTTACTGGTATCGCCTTTGGTCAAGTATTACCCGAAGCAAAGAATTTTGCCTATGTTGGAGGGCCAAATGCAATGGTTGAGATAGGACATCAAAATGGCTTAATCTTAGGAGAAATATGGGTTCCGGTTGTTAGAAAATAAATAATTATAAAGGAGGCATAAATATGTCTTATGCAGTTGATTTTAAAAATGTGTCTACAGTTGGTTTAGAGTCTTCACCTGTAACTGATGCACTTGCTGGGCTACGTGCTAATGAGGCTCGCTACTTTAT
The DNA here is from genome assembly GCF_022324735.1 of Clostridium sp. YIM B02551. NCBI lineage: Bacteria > Bacillati > Bacillota > Clostridia > Eubacteriales > Clostridiaceae > Clostridium > Clostridium sp. YIM B02551. Next base: position 52,853 of record NZ_JAKGTF010000005.1, read on the forward strand.
GAACAAATACAAACATGAATTTACAGTTGTACCTGCTAGCGAAAGCCAAGATACTCTTGATTATGTGAACCAAATTTTGAAAAAAGAACGTGACATTGAGTTCTCAGCTAAACCCTTAGAAACATCACGTTTTCAAGTAGAAAATATCAAATTTACCTATGTTTTTTATGAGGATGGTCTTTCAATTAACGTTATGTATACTGTTGATGATCCTAAGAAGCGTGCCGTAGGCTTGAAGCTTTCTGAGGGTATGGATGTACCAAAGGAACTAGAAGGAAAATTTAAATTTGCTAGACAAAAATCAAAACTAGCTGGAACAATTAGAGGTTCATTTTTTATAATTAAAGGAGAATACTAAAATAACCTTTTCCACTAGCTAAAGTATCAATCAATTTTTTATTTCTACATAATAGTGCCAGGCTCATAAATTATGAGTCTGGCACTATAAGTTATTTTCTCCCTATTAACACTACATTCTTCCTAAACTATGAAGTGATTATAGTTTACATATATTCTATAATTAATTGATCTAAGCCATATTCTGATACTAGCTTTTCAAGATTGTTAAATATCTTCTCTTCATCCCAATTCCACCATTGAAGTTTTAGTAAAAATTCAATTTTTTCATCACTAAAACGACTTTTAATATACTTAGCTGGATTGCCGCCATAAATAGTATAAGGCTCAACATTTTTCACTACAGTTGAATTGGCAGCAATTATTGCTCCGTCACCAATCTTTATTCCTGGCATTATAGTTACATTTTGACCTATCCACACATCATTGCCGATTAAAGTATCACCCTTAAACGGAAGCTGTTCTATCGTTGGAGTAACTTTTTCCCAACCACCTCCAAAAATGTTAAAGGGATAACTTGTAATCCCATCCATTCTGTGGTTTGCTCCATTCATGATAAATCTAACACCTTCTGCTATTGCACAAAACTTGCCTATTATAAGTTTATCCCCCAAAAATTCGTAGTGGTGCTCTATGTTATCATAAAACCTCTCAGGAGATTTTTTGTTATCACTATAATAAGTATATTCTCCAATCTCAACATTAGGTTTTTTAGGTAGATTACTTATATAACAAACTGTCTTTATATTAGTATTGGGATAAAGTTGTCTCTTATCTGGTCCTAGCATGGAATACTACCTCCTTTTTGCTTTCTTTTTGCATAATCAGTTCACATCTATATATATGAATTATTGGGCTTTTAGTAAATTAATTGCCCAATTTTATTTGACTCTTCAGCAAACCATATTGCTCCATCTGATCCAAGCACAAGGCCATGTGGTTCTGAACCTGGTGTAGGAATTTCATACTCTACGATTTTCCCGCTTGATGTAATCCTTCCAATTTGATTACTTCCCCATTCAGTAAACCACAGTTCTCCATCTATACCAGGTACTATTGCGTGTGGTTTAGCATTTTCTGTGGGTATGTTATATTCAAAAATTTCACCTGATGTTGTAATTCTCCCTATTTTGTTACCCATTATTTCAACAAACCAAATAGCATTATCACTATCTGTACAAATTCCTACTGGTCCAGATGCTTTCGTTGGAATATAAAACTCTGTTATTTCCCCAGACAAGGTGATTTTACCTATTTTGTTACCTTGATTCTCTGTAAACCAAAGTGCTTTATCAGGTCCCATTATAATCATTGAAGGAAATGATCCTTGAACAGGTAAATCATATTCTGTAATCTCCCCACGCTCTGTAATCCTTCCAATCTTATTACCAGTAATCTCAGTAAACCACATTGCCCCATCTGATCCTAATGCTATTCCATATGGACCTGCATTTAAAGTAGGAATATCATATTCTGTAATTTTCCCTTCCATTGTAATTTTGCCTATCTTATTAGCCTTATACTCTGTAAACCATAGATTTCCGTCAGTTCCACTTGCTATAATCGAAATTCCTGCATCTAAAGTCGGAACTGTATATTCCATTATTTCACCTATTATCGATATTCTTCCTATTCTGTTACCTGAATTTTGTGTAAACCACATTGCTTTATCGAATCCTACTGTAATTCCATATGGACCTGATTTCTCCATTGGTAGGTTATACTCATTTATCTTTATATTCATCTATTCATCATCCTTTCATGATTATCAAAACAAAAAAACCTTTCCTAACTATAAAGTTTCGGAAAGGTTATAATCATCATCATATATAAATTTAACACAAAATAACTATTCTAAATTAAGAACAGTTTATGAGTAATCTATAAATATAAGTTAAATATGACACAATTATAATTCTATCCAAAACTTATAGTAGTTTAGTCAAACACAAGCTAACATATCCATACAATTACGAATATGCCAAGTTCTATCTATACTACTTTAATTTCTATAACTTGGATAAAATTATATAATCATTTTAACTAATCACCTCATGATATATTATTTCTTAATGCATTTAGATTATATGTCTTTTAAATAATACAAGTCAAGTATACTATCAATTACTTTCTTATTTGAAGATGCCAAAGCAGGAAAATAACGATCTTCTCATTAGAGGATTTCTACATAACAGTAACAGTTCATGATTTATGAGCCTGTTACTATAAACTATTAATTAAATTGTACTATTATACATACCTTTTAAATACCCTTCAAAATCTGTAGATAAACATACTGGATTAGTTGTTTCATTTTTAGTTCTTCCATCAATAACTGCCCTAGTCATAAGCTCAAAATTTTTTGCTCCATCTTTTGAGAATCCTATTTGTAGTAATGTACCTTCTAGCTCTTCAGGCAATACTTGATTCAAACTAACATTTCTTTTTAATATACCTTCAAATACTTTTGCAATATCCTCTGAGCTATACGCTCTTGGCCCAGTTATCTCATATATTCTCTGTTGTGGATTTTTACAAATCATTATATCTGATAAGAACTCCGCCACATCTGCTGGAGCAATCATAGGAACCTTCATTTTAGGCGAAAAAAATGTCGTAAGTATTCCATATTCTTTAATGGATTCTAGCTGTCCAAGTCAATTGCTAAAATAATAAGAAGGTCGAACATAAATTTGTTCAATATTATCAAAATCAGAGAATGTATGCTCCAACATATAGGATGCTATTAGATTTCCTGTTCCTGATTCATGCTGTGCTCCATTAGATGATAATCCCACTATTTTAGTAATATTTGATGATGAAATAGCTTGTCTATAGTTATTTAAAATCATTTGCGTTTCCTTTAAAAAATTATCACACCCAGGATTTTCAGGTGTTAAAAGAAAAACCTTATTCCCTCCGTGAAAAGCTTCTTTTAGATCTTGTAAATCAAAATAATTTGCAATAACAACCTCTACACCCTTGTCTTTTAATTCTTGCGCTTTAAAATTATTCCTAATGACAGCTCTTACTGGCTGACCTTTGCTTATAAGTTTGTCCACAAGCATTGAACCAATCTGTCCTGATGCCCCTAATATTATATTCATGTTACCCTCCTAATTACTAATTTTTAATTATAATTCTTAATATCAGATAAGCCTTACTTTGCTTGACTTCCTGTTAAGACTAGTATAAATTAAAAACATGACAATAGTTGTCATGTTAATTTAAATTTCATTTTCATTTAGCTATTCTCATGGAGGAACTTTATGACAAAAACAAAATTGTTATTCGAACTGATTATGTACGTAAATACTAAAAGACACTTCACTGCTCAAGATATTGCATATGAATTCAATATCTCTGTCAGAACTGCACATAGGTATTTGATGGAACTCAGTGATTTGGGCGTTCCTTTATATACTGAGCAAGGTAGAAATGGAGGTTATCGTATACTAAAAAACAGGATTCTTCCACCTGTTATATTTGACGAGAACGAAGCATTCGCAATCTTTTTTGCATTTCAATCACTCAAATATTATAAGTCGCTACCTTTTGATGTAAATATTGATTCAGCCTCCAGAAAATTATATATTAGCCTTCCGGATGATACCAAATACAAAGTGGATCGTCTAGAATCAGTCCTATCTTTTTGCAATCAGAAGAGAAGTGTCTCTTCTCCATTTTTGACTGAAATAATTGAAGCTTCCGTAGAAAATCACATATTAATCATAGAATATGTATCAAAATCAGAAAATAAAGTCAAAAAAGTCAAACCACTTGGAGTGTACGCAAATAATGGACTTTGGTATATGCCTGCTTTCGACTTGGGAAATAAAGCAATTCGTTTATTTCGGGTTGATAGAATCTTATCCTTGGAAAACTCCAAAACAATTCATGATGTTTCAGTAAGCTTAGCAGATTGGATTAATAATCACACAATTAAGATTCCCATTCGATTATATGTTAAGCTAACAAGAGAAGGCTTACGTCAATGTCGAAGTGAATCCTGGTTAGAGCCTCATATTGTTTTATCTAGTCCAGACAATGGTTATATTGATACTAAAATTGATATAAGCGAGATTGAATTTGTCTCTAATTACTTCTTTCAACTTGGTGTAAATGCAAATGTAATTGAGCCCAAAGAAATTGTAGAAAATATTAAACAACGAGCACTTAATATACTTAATCATTATAAATGAAAAAATCCCCGCAATTACGAGGATTTTTTATTTATATCCCTAGGTAGAAGTAACATCTTCTCATTATAGAATTTCTACATACCCTTCTGTTCCATGTACTCGAATTCTCTGCCCATCTTTTATCAGCTTAGTAGCATTTTCTACTCCAACAACCGCTGGTAAGCCATATTCACGTGCTATAACAGCCCCATGAGTCATAAGACCACCAACTTCGGTTACTAGACCTTTTATAGCTACAAAAAGTGGTGTCCAACTAGGATCAGTAAAGGCTGTAACTAATATATCTCCCTCTTCTAAATCAGCCTCTTCCATATTTAAAATGACACGTGCTCTTCCCTCTATAACCCCAGAAGAAACAGGTAGACCTGCCATAGTACCCTCTGGTATGTTTACTAGTTTATACTTACCTATACCGATTTCACCATCAGAGGTAATAACTCTTGGAGGAGTTAGTCTTTCATATAATTTGAACTCGTCTTTTCGAATATTTATAATATTGTAATCTAATTTACTCGTGTGTACCACTTCCTGAAACTCATCAAAAGTTAGATAATATATATCTTCTTTTTTATGAATAATTCCCTTATGGAAGAGCTGTTCAGCTTCATTAAGTAAAGCCTTCTTATAGATGAAGAAACGACTTACCATACCATACTTTGGATACTCACGATAACCTATGAAGTTTCTGATTAAGTCAATCATTCGTTTTGTCTCTTTTACCTTTTGTTCACCATCAGGTAATTCTTTCAATCTTTCTAATAACTCTTGTTCTTTTTTTAAGGCTTCCTGCCTTCCTTGCTCAAATTTTCTACTGCCAGCATTTGGCTCAAAGTTTTTTATATTATTAAGAATCATAGGAACTAAGATAATTGGTTTTTCACTCCATCGAGGTTTAGTAATATCGATTTCGCCACTGCATCGCATTCCGTATTTGTTTAGATACGATAAGATTGCTTCTTTAGTTTCCCATCCACCATTAAACTTAGCCAATTCATCTAAAAAGTTATCATTCTTTTCATTCTCTAAATAATTAATTATTTCTGGGTATGGGCGAATCACATCCGCTACATCCATTAGCGCCAGTCCCATTTCTGAAGTAATGTTGTTTGGTACAGATTGAGAAAGTATGTCTGCTACGTTTTTTTCGCCTAACCACTCATTCATTTTTTCATTAATCCAATATGAAGCATTTATTGCAGCCATAAATACAGCTGTACTTTGTGGATTAAATAAAATCTTCTTTAATTCATTAATATCTTCTAGAATAAAATTAAATAAATCCAATCCTGATTTGGTTTGGATGTTTTTCTTTAATTCTTCTATAGACTCTTGAGTACTTCTAATCAACTCTGAAACGATCTCTGGATTACTTTCCATTTGCGTATTTGAATCTGAAGGTGGAACACTTTTACCAGGATTCTGTTTTTCTTTATCATTGGGTATAGATTTTATATAGTCTCGCTCTATTATGGTAGCAAGTGCATCTTTCATAAGTGGATCATGCTGTCCCATATTATTTAATAAAATTTCTCTACTCTCAGGTGCGGCTAGCATTTGAGTAACATCAACAAACATTCTTCCTCCTGCTTTAAACCTATGTCCCATAGATATTAACTCATATATGGACATTCCCAATGGTTTCAAGGGGTCTGTCATCATTTGTTGATGACCAACAGATAAGTAAACATGTTTTTCCTTATCCTTTGCTTCAGGGATAGGATATAAAGTAGTTATTGGACGACTTTGAACTATATAAAATGTATCTTGAGCCAAACACCATTCTATGTCTTGCGGATTCCCAAAGTATTCTTCTAATTTTCTACCCATGCACTCCAGCTGTAAAATCTGTTCATCAGTTAACACTTGCATATTTTGCTTCTCAGGTTCAATCTCCTGCTCTTCTGTACCACCATCCTTTAAGGCATAAATCCCTAACTTCTTAGTGGATACCTTCTTATCAATAATGCGGCCGTTGCTCACTTTATAATTATCAGCATTCACTAGTCCTGAAACCAATGCCTCACCAAGTCCAAAGCTGGCATCGATAGATATAACCTTCCTATTAGAAGTTACTGGATCAGCAGTAAATAAAATTCCTGAAGCCTTTGGGAAAACCATCTTCTGAACAACTACAGACAGTTGAACTTTACTATGATCGAAACTATTTTGGATGCGATAAGTTACTGCTCTTTCAGTAAATAGCGATGCCCAGCACTTACTTATATGCTTTAAAATTTCACCTTTTCCGATAATATTCAAATACGTATCCTGCTGGCCTGCAAAGGATGCCATTGGTAAGTCTTCTGCTGTTGCACTAGAACGCACGGCATAAGCATCACCTTCTCCAAACTTTGTGAGATAACTTTCTATCTCTTCTACTAACTCCCTAGGAATAGATGTTTCTTCTATAACCATGCGAACTTTCCTACTAATTTCTTTAATCTTTTCTCTATCTTTTATTTTAAGCTGAGATAATTCATCTAATAACCCGTTAAGCTCCTGATTATTTTCAGTCACTTTTTTATAAGCTTCTGTAGTAACACAAAACCCTTCTGGGACTAGAATTCCTTTAACTTTGGATAATTCCCCTAGGTTTGCTCCTTTACCTCCCGCCAGGAATAGCTTTGTTTTATCAATTTCCTTAAAGCTAAGCACATATGAATTCATACATATTCTCCTTCCTACTATTATAGGTATGGTCTACGCAGTTCTCTGTGAAGTGATATCTGCTCCTATACTATCCCAAATAAGAAGAAATTATAAGCCTGTTATTTAAAAATTGCATATGATATAATTAAACTGGGAGGAATAGTTAACTGCAAATTTCACACTCCTTAAATCAAAATTCCCCCAAACCTTTTAGTCTGAGGGAATATAAAATATTTACTTTCATTACCCTATTTCTTTAGATGGTGGTTCCACCAATTCCACAAAACTCCAAGTTGCTCCCCTATCCTCTGATTTATATTTTGCCATAACATTCCCACCTTTGAAATCACCTTGTTCCCCCTGTCCTACAAAAAGAAACAATTGTCCATTTTCAATATAAGGAGTCTCTGGTTGAATAAAAGGTTCGAGGGCGACACCATTCCATTCTTCGCTATGAACAGGTAGCTTTATTGGCTCGAAAGTTCTACCTCCATCTTGTGTTCTATAAAAATTTGTCACTGCTCCTTCCACCTTTGGATAACACATAAAGCCTATATTTTCATCTATAAAACCTGCTGACTGCAAAAGCCAGGTGCTAGGACCATCCCCCACCTCTTTCCATGTGTCGCCTCCATTTGTTGTTTTATAGATTATTTGCCCTTCTTGAGACATAGTCCTTCCGTTTGTTGCAATAACATAACCTACTGTATCAGTTGGGAAACTACAAAATCTCACCCTTGCACTATCTATGGTTTTACTTATTTCAGATGTTTTCCAAGTGATTCCACTATCCTCTGAGTGAATCATCATAAGCGGATTTTCCCTAGTTCCTCCATAGACAAAGGCAGTTTTCTCGGGAGTTATTACATAGCTTTTTTCCTGCAACTTATTGGAATAAGGTCTTCCATCTCCAACTGCTACCAAGGTTTCTAGTGGAATTGGGACTTTTCTCCATGAACTTCCCTTGTCATAGCTTATATATAAAATTCTATTTTCTATCTTATAGGTATACTGCTTATCTTCATAGGGAACTTCGGCTTCGTGTTCATTTCTATACTCGTCACTTTCTTTCACACCACTAACTTGGTATCTTTCTAAATCATATCCAGCTGGTCTTTGCAATTTATTTACTGTATATGTTATAGTTCCATCTGAGTTTGTTGCTTCATTAAACCATAAAACCCATTGAACTTTAACTTTATTTTTCTCTAATACCCCATTCCAGCTATAGGCACTCCTATCATCTATCTTCTTTGTGACAACAGAAAAGTCAACTTGAATTACATTAGTTTCTTTAATCTCAATACTATCAATAGAATACTCCATTAACTTTTGATCTTTCGGCACATATTTCCCTCTGTATTGCTCCGTATATGCTTCAAGCCACTTTTCCCCCACTATAGTAAGATCCTTGGTATTAACTTCAACTTGGAAGCCTTCTGGTGATTGAAACTTAATCTTACTTTGCTGGTATTTATAATAACCGAAATAGCAAGCAAATAGAATTAAAGTAATTATAAAAATCATTGCCCCTATCTTAAATATTTTCTTTTTTTGTTCTTTAATATTATCTATAAACACGTATCTATTCTCCTTAAGAACTGTATCAATTATAATTATACTCTAGCCTAATGAAATACAGACATTTATTTTTTCTTTCTCTCTCTTCTAGATTTTATAAAATTCCTTAATACTATAATTAATCCAGTTAGCACGAGTACTGATACCAATATTGGAATTACTATATAAATACAGATAATGAATATCTCAGCTTTTTCATTCCACTCCAATTTTACCACTCTCCTACTTTTACCTAGTATTCTCAGTGCCTTTGGGTACCTATTCTACTAAAATTAGCTATAAATACTTAATTTAATTATACCAGTATTAACTAAAAAGGTAGTGCTCTAAAGTAAAATTCCCGAAAACCAAAGTCTCCGGGAATATAAAATATACTTCAATATTTACTTAAAAATCTTCAAATCCTTGAGTATAAGCCTATTTTTTATTATTAGTGAAGTCAGTGGAAAAGGCCTGCTCTTTCTGTGATTCTAGTTCCTCAATACGACTTAAGAGTGCCTGACGAATTGCGTTATATGAGTCGCTTCCTAGAATAATTCTCTTAGGAGCTGGATGCTGATCGACGCTATCAATTATGATTTTTACCATCTTCATAGGATCTCCTAACGGTACGATTGCATTACTTTCCAAAGCACGCCTTACATATGATGCTGGGGAAATTTCATAAGCATCTAACTTAGGACCTAATTTCAAGCTAACTTTGCTAAAATTTGTTCTAGCTCCACCTGGTTCCACAAGTGTAAGACCAATGTTAAAAGGTGCCAATTCTTGCATTAATGCTTCAATAAAGCCTTCAATCCCCCACTTCGTTGCATTATATAAAGAACCTCCTGCTGATGCAACTTGACCGGCTACGCTGGAAAGTTGTATAATTCGTCCACTATTTTGAGTTCGCAAATGGGGTAAGGCTGCTCGTATTAATTGGATAGGTCCCATGAGATTTGTATTTATCTGATGAATAACTTGATCATTTGTCAATTCCTCCGCTGCACCAAAGAGACCATAACCAGCATTACTGATAATAACATCAATCATTCCAAGTTGCTGAAAAGCTTTGTCCACAACCTCATAAATTTCTGTTATATCAGTAACATCTAAATGAGATACCCATAAAAGATCTCCGTATTTTTCCTTAAGATCATCCACTGAATTCATATTGCGTACAGTACCAGCAACCTTATCACCTTTTTCAAGGAGCTGTTCAGCCATATGTCTTCCAAAACCACTGTTAATACCTGTAATAAACCAGGTTCTTTTCTTCATTACTATATACCTCCTTACATTAAACCTTAGCAGTTTAGATTTAAAATCTAACTGATGATATTATCACATGTAAAGCAAAAATATAATATAACGATAATGCATAAAAGTTGCTCAATCCTGCAAATTTGTTAAAAAGTACAGATGAAAAATATCTTGTTAATTGATACAATAGGTATAATAATTGAAGTAAATATCATCATACAGTTAGTGCGAAATGGGGTGAGAAAATAATGTTAGAACAAAAGGAACTTTTTGAAAAAAATTTATTAGATAATGACTGTAACTCGATCAAGCAAAAGTCATTGTACACTTTGATAGAACTGACAGAGAAAATTACTAAATTAGAAGGAATTACTGAAACGATCATACCATTCTTACGTATTAGCAGACATACCCAAGATATCCCCTTAACTCCAGGTATTATGAAGCCTGGATTCGGAATTATGCTTCAAGGGACAAAGGAGTTTCATTTAGGAAAGGAACCTTTTTATTTTAATACAGGAGACTTTATAGCTTCTATAATCGATATACCTACATTTATACAAGTGGAAGGTGCTTCAAAAGAATTCCCAAATATCAGTCTTTGCATTAATTTTACTGCAAGTGAAGTTGCCGCTGTGGTAATGGATGCAAATATTAACTTTAATACAAAAAATAAAAATCTTTCTTTAGGATTATTTGTAAGAAAATCTGATGAAGAACTTCTAGAATTATTTATAAGGCTTCTTAATCTGCTTGATAGGCCAAAAGACGCTTACTTTTTAGCAAAGCTTATTAAATATGAAATGCTTTATCATCTTTTAACTGGAGATTATGGATATTTATTTTATCAACAAATACTCATTTATCAGCAATCAGATGGAGTCGGTAAAGTAATAGAATGGATAAGAGAAAATTATACTCGAGCTTTTACAGTGGAGGATTTAGCAAAAAAAAATAACATGAGTGTTTCAGGACTTCATCATAAGTTTAAGTCAGTAACATCTATGGGACCGATACAGTATCAGAAGGAACTTCGACTTCGTGAGGCAAGGCGCCTTATGTTAAGTGATTCGATGGATGCCACTACTGCAGCTATGGAAGTTGGTTATGAAAGCTCATCTCAATTTACTAGGGAATATAAGCGGCTTTTTGGACAACCGCCGCTTAAAGATATAAGAACTTTACGAAAAAGTTATATATCGGGAGCAATAGAAGGTATTATATAACGTTGATTCTGGTTCCCCGTATAACTTATATAATTTTAATATGACTTGGAATCTGTTTGTTCAGAAATACATATTCAAAAAAGCTGCCTTATTGGCGGCTTTTTTATATTGTCATCTTCTCTAGAATCACAAACCCTCATTCTTTACATATTATATAGCAAAAAGATATTATTTTGAGGAGTGTTTTTTATGCAAAAATGGATTAACCAACCTAGTAATTCTTTATTAATGTTGGGCGACTTCAATGCAACTTACCATATATTTCCATATGAAGTGAATCCCGATATTGAGATTGTTATCAAAGGGCAATTTCCATATGCAAGATATATGTCTTTTACTTTAGCTGGTCAACTGGACAATGTAATAGCTACTGCTCCTGATAAAGCGTTGATTCCTGATCCCGGAAGTACTAATCCCTTTTTACCCGGTGCTAATTGGAATGCAGAAAATCGTAATTACACTATAAAAATCAGTTCTAATCCCCCACCTCAAGGCTCCGAACATTTTGTTCCAGAGGCAGGAAACAACACCTTTTATGCAGGAACTTTAAAAGATGGCACACCCAATAAAATTGGATTTATTGGAATTCGAATTTATGTTCCTAGCATTGGCTATGATAAGACAGGTGGTGTTGGACTTCCTAAAATCACTTACTGTGCTGCGAAAAAGTATTGCAGAAATACAATGTTTTCCGAAACTTTTGCTCAAACTACTCAAACTAAGAATCTACAAAACCCAGCATATGTTTTTAGCAAGGATTCTTTATTCCAAGGTTGTAATGATATAGCTGAACAAAACTGTGATTTAATCTGGAGTCGTATAGGTGTCATAGCAACAAGGCTTTTACAACCTGATCTAAATACAGTCTATATACTCTCCTATCAAATTAAAAGGGATCCAGGTAAGCTGCTATTTATTCGCTGGAAAGCTCCAACATTTCCTAACACCTATCATAATATGGGCATCTTAGGAAATGAGGATATGCGATACTGGAGTATGTCTTTTATAACACGAGTGGGCTTATTAGGGCTTTCTACCCTTGGTGACTTTCAGACTACTATAGATAGAAAGGGATACGTCAATCTTGTTATAAGTTTTGGCGCTTCACGTCCATCTTGTGTAACGACTGAAAATGGTTTTACTTGGGTTGATGCCAGTAATTTACCTTTAGTTCCACTTACCCTTTTCTACAGAAACAATCAGATATCCTCAAGTTTCCCTTATACAGCAAAAGATGTACCAGAGGGTCAAATCGTTCCACCAGAAGTCATGAGAGAATACTACCCTTGCGGTAAATATGTGGATCCTCTCTATTTTAATTCATGTTCTTGTGATTGCAAGAATAAAAATGACATGAATAAATACTCTTGTTAATTCCTAGAATATTTACAGAATAATAAAAAAGTGAGGAATTTTATTTAAAATTCCTCACTTTATAATGAAAAGCCCCTTTAGAAAATAAGCTCTCCAGGTTTATATCCACTAGGCAATTCTTCTTCACTTAAAAATTTAAATTCTTCATCACGTAGTATTGGTAAGAATACTTCATATGGAATTTTTGAAAACTCACAGCCATAACTACTTGCTCCGAACCACTTGCCCTCTTTGCTACTTAGATTTAAATCTCTCGCAAATTTTGTGTGGTTTGAACAATCATGAACTACTAAATCCCACTTTTCTTCATCAGCTATTTTCATAAACTTTAGAGTTAACTCTCTACTCCAAGTTGGAGATATGTAGCCCTGTCTTGAGATGTACATATTTTCACCATAATAATTATCTATGTTATTCTCATTTAAATGTAACTCTGCACAATTGATAAAATCTAGCTTAGTATCTAAGATTGCTTGCTTTTTCTCAAAGAAGGCTTCAAAAAACTCAGGCGTCATTGGAGTTTCAATACCCACTTTTTTAATATATTTTTTAGCTATTCTGATATTTTCAATAACTTTGTCTGAACACTTAGAAGCCCCAAGATTAAAACGTATCTCATCAAGACCAGCTTCACCTAATGCTTTAAGTGTCTCTTCTGTAGCTAAAATACCATTTGTATATAAATGTTGATGAATCTTAGCATCTCTAAATTTCTTTACTACGGAATAGTATTTTTCAATTTCCATAAATGGTTCTAAATAAACGTAAGCTACACCAGTAGGTTTTTTATGGATGGAAAGAAGTAGATCAATATCCTTCTCATAAAATTTTGTGTCCCCAATTTGCCACATACCTTCACCAATTGGAGGAATAAAATCTAGTTCTCCATAGTTGTAGCAAAACTTACATTCTATATTACATTTGTTAGTTTTTCTAATAGCACTTAAACCAGTTCCAAATAGACAAGAACTACATCCCCTTGGGAAATTACTTTCCTCTCCTACAAAAAATGTTCTATTCTCTAAAGTTTTTAAATTCTTAATTTCTGACATTAACATTTCATTTCTATGATCAATAGCTGCTTCAATTTGCGCAAAGGTAGCATAAATGATTTCTTGTTGTTTTATCATCGGCTCCTCATCTTCTGGTAGAATTGAAAAAAATTCAAACCACATTAAAGCATCTTTCTTTGAAATTTTCATAAATTATCCTCCTCTTGCAGTGCCTACATACAAACACATACTACTCAACTTATTATATAGTTGGCGCCTCTATAAATCAATTTATTTCAAGAGGGCGTATTAATTTCTATAAAATACAACACTTAAAGGCAGCACCAGTCACCTACATCACATTGGCCATATTCGTTATCACCTACTGCAACCAGTGTGCCATCTGATTTAATACCTACAGTATGAGCACAACCTGCAGCAACCGCAACAATATCACACCAGTCACTTACATTGCACTGGCCATACTCATTCCACCCCACGGCCTCCACAGTACCATCAGATTTAAGACCAATTGTATGACTACTCCCCACTGCGATGGCTACTATATCGCTCCAATTACTTATGTCACATTGACCTTCACTATTTCTCCCGACAGCAACCAGTGTACCATCGGATTTAAGCCCAATGTTATGAAGGTAACCAGCATCAACTGCCACTATGTCGTGCCAATCACCTATATTACATTGGCCATATCTATTATTCCCAACTGCTGTAACTTTGCCATCAGCTTTAAGACCTATAGTATGCCAGTCACCTGCTGCAACTGCCACAATATCACTCCAATCATTTACATTACATTGCCCTTCATTATTTCGCCCTACTGCAACTACAGTGCCATCCGATTTAAGACCTATTGTACGACGCCAACCAGTAGTAACTGCCTCAATATCTCGCCAACTACTTACATCGCATTGGTCATACTTATTCCAGCCAACAGCAACCACTGTGCCGTCAGACTTAAGACCGATTGTATGTGCATTTCCTGTGTTCGTAGCCATATGAACATTACTAGCTTCAACTTCCACAATATTATTCCATTCACTTACATCGCATTGTCCACATTTATTATCACCTACACATATCACCGTGCCATCTGATTTAAGGCCAACTGTATGACGACGACCCGCAGATATTCTATTTCCTATATATCTATTTTTCTTATTCTCCATAATTACACCTCTTTAAATTTTCCCTCTCATAGGGGTTATGTATCCCCTACTTTCAGTATAGCATGCAACTAAAACACTGGTGCGATAATGGAGGGTTTGTAAGTGTAAGTCAAAATTCCCCCAAACCTTAGTCTGAGGGAGCGTAAAACATACTTTAATATTGATTTTGTTTAAATATATTCTAGGGAGTAGTAGGACTCCTAATCTCTATTGTAAAAGAATGAATTTTATATACTACCTGAAATTTCTCATCATATTATTAGAATTACTCCCATTCCCAATCATTGAATTGTGCATCTCGACCATTCCTTCTTTACCTATAGATTCCATCATTTGTGCCATATATCCATAACCGTTATCCTTCATGATACTAATCATTTTGTCATAATCCTCTTGTGATAGTTTATTCATATAATCTGACATAGCAGTATAATTACTGGTCTGCATATATCTGGCTGCATCTTCAAATCCATTGTCTTTCATTATTTTTGCCATATTCTTATATGTTTGATTTATATTATTACTATTTTCATTAAGACTAGAATTATTTGCATTAATAGTCTCTACTAAATCCTGCACTTTTGTATCACCATTTTGAGCTGCTAATGGACTTGCTTTTACACTACCACCATTCATAAAAATTGGTTGATTAACTTTAGAATTTCTATCAATGCCACTTGCAAAAGCTACTCCACCAATTGCACTTACTAGAATTACTGCTGAACCTAATATAGCTATTAGTTTGTTCTTCATAATATTTCCTCCTTGTTTTTATCAGAAAAAGATATTTATATATTTATCTAAATTTCTGATTCTTTAATTAAATTATATATTACAAATATGGGGGAAATGTGGAGAACATTTTATAGGCGATAACAATAATTTTTATCCAATTGCAGCTAATGGTGTTCTTTCCATGTTCTCTAAAGCTATATTACTTTCACCCATAAGTTTTCTATTCCAAACTAAAATATATTTATCTTCTATCTCAATAAACATGCCTTAACATAGATATTCCTAGCACTGTGTGAAAGTTAAACAACCTAAAACAATTCCCCCAAACCTAAGTCTGAGGGAATATAAATGAAAACAACTTTAATTAATTTTCTACTCTCATATCTTTTAACAATCCTTCAAACCACTCAACATTTACTATGTGATGAGAAATAGAATTTTCTAGCATCTTTCTAAAATAAGTAGGTAGGGTTTCATTATGCTCAATAGATTGTTCTAATAAAGAGATCTTCTTTTTAGTTTGCTCAATTTGTGTTTCTATTAGCTTTGCTAACTCTTTGCCATTATATTCGTTAGCAAATAACATAGCTGCATAAAATGATAAATTTATATAATCTGTCTTAGAGCCATACTTATACATCAATTTTTCAAATTCTTTATCACCTAGTTCAGTGATGACATAGTTACGTGTCTCTCTAGAATTGTCTGATTGGTCAACTCTTTCAATTAGTTGTTTCTCTTCTAATTGCTGAAGATTATAATAGAATGATCCTTTAGTGAAATTTACTATATATTTATAATGTCTCTCTTCCATTAAGGCTAATAATTCGTATCCGTAAGAACCTGGGTTTTGTTTTAATAGACCTAAAATTAGTAATGGTATCAAATAAACATCTCCTTTATGCTCTCAGTTAAAATTATATTAATAGCTATAAGATTTAATCATTGTTAATTTGCATAACTTGAGACATGAATTCATCATATGATGTTTTTCCTAATGCAAAATTCATACTTTCTATATATATCTTTTCTGTTTTGGTATGTGTTCTAGATCCATTTATATTTATAAGTTCATTTTCATTGATTAATGACTTAAGCACATGTTGTCTTTTAGAAAAGGCTTCAAAATATCTTAACCCAAATTTTCTTTGAGAAATCGCATCTATATGTATACCATCAGGATTAGAAGTTAATCCTTCTGCTGTGACAAAATAACAATTATCTTGTTCAAAGGCAAACTTCTGTAACTCTTCATTTATGAAATTATATTCAGTGCAGCTTTTCCCGAATCCTTCTTTGCCTAAAAAGTCTCCTAACCCACCAATAATAATTGGAATCTCAGGAGCATTCAACTCCTTTCTAAGAGTCTCAATAATTTCAAGTAACTTTTTATAATATACTTTGTAGTTTCCATTAAGACTATCGCTTTCTCCTTGATGCCATAGAATTCCTGTTAACTCACTACTTTCCATAGCAAACTTGGCTTCAGCTATTGCATGTCTAAAAAGCATTCCATCTATTGCCCACTCATCTAAAGTACTTCCACCTTCGGCACAAGGAATTAAGCCAATAATATCTTCTTGATTTTGACGACACCATGCATCAGCAAATGAACCTGCTAGACTTACTCCAGAAACTGGACGGTCATAATTGATTGGCTCAGTCATCATTTGCCATCTACCATTACGTAACATTTGTATTCTTTCATTATAAATTGGGGTTACTTCGTGAATAAACCCTCTTCCAGCCATATTTGATTGTCCTAACATTAAAAATGATTTAACCATTTTTTTCATCCTTTCTTTGTTATTTAATATTTACGAGGAAATGTTACTATATTAATTACTACTTGCAATTTTTATCATTGCTGTTAATGCTCTATAAATCTCAATAATTGATTTTCCACTATATGATACTATATTGGGCTCAATCAATTCTGTTCCAGGCATTATTGATGCATATTCGGCTTGGCCGCTATTTAAAAAAGTAACCTTCATTTCAGGCGACTCTTGTAATTTTATAGGATTTATATTCTTGGCATTTATTAAAGCAACTTTTACTTTTTCTTTTAATTTTTCAAATACTACAGATGGTGCTAAACATTTTGCTGCATATCTTCCATATGACGTTTTAACTACAACTGTTTCTATTGCAGCGTTCACCTCTTTTACTTCCTCCTCTAGAATGTTGTCACCGGAAACCAAAACAACTGGAACATTAAAGTGACCTGCAACACATGCGTTCATATAAAACTCTCCAACATTCTTATTATTTATATTTATGTTTGAAATTACACCCCCATGAAAAGAGTGACTCAAAACCCCACTTACATTCATTCTGGGATGATATCCTATTAATATTACTGCGTCAAAGGATGAATCTAATCCCTCCATCATAGCACCCTTACGTGATGCACCTGTAATTAATTGTGCTTTATTGTTTAAAGATTCTATAAGTATATTAGTTCCAGCACCATGTAGATCATTAACAATAATTTCTGTTGCACCAATCTCAATAGCTCCTTCGATTACTGCATTAACCTCATTAGTCATAAGTTCTCTTGCTCTTTGGTAATCTCTCTCCCCAGGTATTACCTGATTAATTGCAACAATTCCACTTATTCCTTCAATATCAGCTGAAATATAAATTTTCACATTATCACACCCTTCATATTAATATCTAAAAAAGATTAAAACTCACTTAATTTACTTTTAGTCTAATTAGACTAATGACACTTAAATATTATAGTCTAATTAGACTAATTGTCAAATGTATTTTTGTGGATTCATAACTAAATGGTAAATCCCTTAAACTATTTATATAATGTAATATAAAAAAAAGAGGAAGATTCTTCTCTCCCTCTAACTCTTCTCTATCAATAACGTATTTATAAAAGATAGATTATAACTTTTTATAGCTCCTCATTGCAAAGATATAAGCAACAATTATTATTGCTATACACCAAGCAAGGGCAACCCAAATATTATTTCCTACTGGTTGGTTTCCTAATAGGTTACGAATAGCTTCTACGATAGGCGTTACAGGCTGATTTTCTGCAAAGACACGTACTGCTGATGGCATAGTAGCTGTTGGTACAAAGGCCGAACTGATAAATGGTAGAAATATTATTGGGTAAGCGAATGCACCAGCACCATCAGGTGTCTTAGCAGCAAGTCCCGCAATTACTGCAACCCAAGTTAAAGCAAGTGTAAAGATTCCGAGGATTCCAAATACCGCTAACCATTCTAATATTCCTGCTGAAGATCGGAAGCCCATTAATAGTGCAACAATTATAATGACTACTACAGAAATACCATTTGAGATTAATGAGGTTAATACATGTCCCCATAATACTGTAGAACGAGCAATAGGCATAGAGTGAAAACGCTCAAATATACCACGCTCTTTATCTATAAACAAACGGTAAGATACATATGCAATCCCACTACCAATAGCCATTAACATTATGCCTGGTAATAGATAATTAACATATTTTCCTGTACCTGTTTGGATTGCACCACCAAATACATAAACGAATAATAACATCATCGCAATTGGTGTGATACAAACTGTAATAATTGTATCCATACTTCTAAAAATATGACGCATAGAACGTCCAAACATGACACTCATGTCTTTGAAAAAATATTTATTTGTAGATTCCATTTATTTCTCCCCCTCTTTACCTATGATTGTTAAGAATATCTCTTCTAATGTAGGTTGTTTTTCAACATATTCAACTTTTGCAGGTGGGAATAATTTTTTCAATCCTTCAAGTGTATCTAATGCAATAATTTTTCCACCATGAAGAATAGCAATTTTATCTGCAAGTTGTTCTGCTTCCTCTAAGTATTGAGTGGTTAAGAATACTGTAGTTCCTGCATCTGATAATTCTTTTACAATCTTCCAAACTTCTAGACGTGCTTCTGGATCAAGACCTGTACTTGGCTCATCTAGGAAGATTATCTTAGGATTACCTGCAAGACTCATTGCGATATCAATTCTTCTTTTCATTCCTCCAGAATAAGTACCCACTCTGCGGTCTGCTGCCTCTGACATTCCAAAGCGATTAATTAACTCATCTGCTACTTGATTTGGATTTTTAAGATGTCTTAGCTTTGCTATCATTTGAAGATTTTCACGTCCAGTCAAAATTTCATCAATAGCCGCAAACTGTCCTGTAAGACTGATATCAGCTCTAATATCTCCTGGATTTTTTTCAACATCAAAACCATTGATAACAATACTTCCAGCATCTGCTTTAAGTAAGGTAGCCATGATTTTAATCATGGTTGTTTTTCCAGCTCCATTGGAACCTAGTAATGCAAAGATACCTCCCTGCTCTACCTCAAAATCTACCCCTTTGAGAACTTCTACATCTTTGTAAGCTTTCTTTACCCCTTTAATTTGTATTATATTTTTTCTCATTTTTCCTTTTCCTCCTCTACAGAATTTAATATAAAAAAAGAGCCGATAACTGTGATTTCATTCACGGTTATCGGCTCTGTGTCTTTGCATCTGGCTCTTTGATAACGGATATATTTAGTTGTTTTACATTAATTATGGTTTCCTGCTTGCACTTGGGACAAAATAATGGGAAGTTTTCAAGTACCGTATCAACACCTATTTTGACCCGTGTTTTATTGCCACAGACTGGGCATAATATCCACTCATATTTACTCATCATACCATCCCCCTACTTGATGCTTTTGCTCACCACTATTTATTTTGTTTTATCCATAGCCTTTTTCATAGCATCGCTAACTTTTTGATCAACAGACTCTTGATAGATGTCAGCATAAGTTTTTGAATCTTTGATTAAATCATCGCAGAAAGCTGCAACATCATTGCCAGTTACTTCAAGTACACCTTTTCCTACTGCTGCACCCTCTTCAAAAAGATCGATAATCCCCGATAGTAATCCTGTCCCTTCGGTTAATTCAACAGGGCCAACCTTGAAAAGATATTTTTGAATCTCCTTATAAACAATTTGATAATCTTTTGGTAGTGCTTTGACACGCGCTACATGTGCTCGCCATTCTTTTTTGCCTTCAATTATATCTTGTATTCTCATTTTATCCTCCTATTTACCTAATTTTTTAGCGATATTACTATTTAGTTGTTCACGCCATTTGTCACGATAAGACTTTGCCCCTTCTTCGCCTACAAGTGCTGCGCAGAAACCTTTGATATCGTCACCTAGAACTTCTTGAATACTCTGCCCATCCGCTGCTGTTTCTTCTAGCATACCAAGTACCCCATCAAGAATTGGCATAAGGTTACGACCAGTTAAATCTGAATGCGGCCAAATATTAGACTTAATTTTCTCCCAGGCTGCTTGATAATCCGCTGGCAGTTTTTTAGCTCTCGATTCAAAAGTTTTCATTTCTTTAGTCATGTCACTCCCTGTGACCTTTTCCCAAAAATTCATTATATCTTCTCCTTTAACTCGTTAATTTTTGATGATACGAACTCCCATTTTTCCCAGAATTTTTTTAGTTCCTCTCGCCCTGCATCGTTGAGAGTGAAAAACTTTCGTGGTGGTCCCATATCGGATGGCTTTTTCGTAGTTTCTACAAGTTTGTTTTTTTCTAGTCTCACTAAGATTGTATACACTGTCCCATCTACAACATCCGAAAATCCCAGGGCATTCAACCTCTTCGTAATCTCGTAACCGTATATTTCCTCATGACTGATGATCTCAAGAACACAGCCTTCTAGTACTCCTTTTAACATTTCTGTGATGTTTTCCAATTAAATCACCTCTTCACTATCTAGTATTACTGGTATTAAGTATTACTTACTACCACTATATAGTAACACTAGGTAGTAGTGATGTCAATATACTCTTTTTATATTTTTTTATGTTTATTTTTCATAGTTTCTTCTTCTTTTAAAAAAATACTTAAATTCTCTATAATAAGAACGTGAAGCATATACATGTTTATGACTATCCGTAAGGCTTATAGAATTAGAATCAATTGGGTCTCTAGTATAAATCATTTATTATCCACTTATGTATCTTCCCCATATCAACTGCCTTACTTTGATTATATAAAGTTATAATTTGCTTTTGAAGACTTTATCATTCACAGGTTGCTTAGGTGAAGCAAGAGGTAAAAAAGATATAGGTAAGAGGTAATATTGCTGCGAGAAATCTATCTCCGTTATATTTTTCGTATTACAAGTTCTAATAATCTAATTAAATATTGATAACCTCAAATAAAAACAGGCTAACCATTATAAGTACTATGGTTAGCCTGTTCTTATTATTTTTTTTAACAAATTAATTTCTACTAAATAATCTCTTAAAATCTTCTTTCAAAAAATATATTAATGAAGCTCCTCCAAATAATATTGCTCCACCTTCTTCAAGAAACTCTCCAGCTGTAGGTATAAGTTTTGAAAAACCTTCCCCAAACAATTCAGCTCCAACGAAGATTAGTATAATTCCTAATACCTTAAATACAATTTTAATATTAAACTTTACTGATGTCTTAAATAAAGCATAACCTAAAAGTACAGCTAGTATGATACCAATTCCTGTTCCTGCCGCAACACTTGAGGCTTTTTCACTAACCTTAGTCAAAATAAAAGCTATAAGCTCTATTCCTTCTCTAAAAACAGATAAAAAAGCAAGTATAAAAAGTCCAAATCCTGTTGATGTTTTATCTACACTACTTTTGATACTTTGAGATATGTTTTTGTTTTGATTAGACATCCATACTACAAAGTAGCCAATAAGCCCAGATGCCACAAGCATCATGATAGCTTCAAATAACGCATCTCCCTCTTCTTCAAGTTCCTGTGCTTCCTTAAATCCTATGTATCCGCCGATAACTCCGACCAAAATACCAAGTATTGTACCATAGTATACAAACTTAGCTAACTTTTCTTTATTTGTTTGCTTAAGATAAGTTAAAATAATTCCTATTACTAAAACGGCCTCAAAACCTTCTCTGAAAGAAAGCACTAAACTAGATAACATGATTACCACTCCCAATTGAAATTTATTATCATTTATAGCATATCACTTTGTTATAAAATAATCAACACCATCTAATAAATACTCACAGATAAAAGAATTAAGCCCATGCAATATACCTTCCCCTGATATTTTGCAATTTTCAGTAGAAAGACTAAAAGAAAATTCCCCCAAACTACCAATCTGAGGGAACATAGAACACACTTCATTATTTACTTAAAATCCTTTAATTATAGCTATTTCTTCTCTATCAACTACACATACCTTTTGTCAATTAGATGATACAGATACGTAATTTTATCTAGTATATTTCACTAACTCTTTATGTGAGCGTGAGTTTATACTCTTTTATTGATTTAAAGATGCCTCAATTATATCTTTAATCTTTATAACTTCGTCAAATGAAGTTGCAAATATATAATCACTTATGTTGATGTTACAAGAGTATCTTCCGTTTTTCAACCTAACTAATATAGAAAATCTAACTTTGTCACCGATTGCGTCACCATCAACTTTACTTGTGTAAAAAATCCAGTGTGTTTCGCCTGGATTGTTTTCATTAACATTTTTCAAATCCTCATCAATCAACTCTTTTAAGCTGTCAGCCAGTATTGAATAATCATTTGAAATAATCATCCTTCCGCCATATTCATCTGGTTCACTAAAAATACATTGGATGGAATTATCACATTCTTCAAACAGATACCAAATAGATCTGTTGTTTCCATAGGTTTCATCAAATAGTTTTTTCAAAATAATCACTCCTTTGCAATTTGAATCTATCACTTATTGACAAAATTATACCATATATTATGGTGTATTTTTTTCTCAAAATTCACTGATTTCATAAAGGGGGCAAAATAAAAACAGTTTTCAAAAGTGTGCATTTAAAACACGCTTTCAAAAACTGCTATAATCAAATTTTGAAAACAGGCAATTTAGAATAATTAAATACTAAATTTAAATACTTACTTATCAATCAATCCGAGCTCAACCATGCTTTTCGCGGTTGCTATGATTGCTTCTTCTGCTGACCTTGGCTGCCAGCCAAGCAATTTTTTTGCTTTTGCATTGCTACAAGCTGTGTTTTTTCCTAAGAACGTTGCTGGCATACGTAAATCTTTATTGAAAGTTGCTAGAAATTTCACTACAAAATTAGGCATTTCTTTCGTGGAGACTTTTTCTGCTGTACTTCCTAAGCATCTTTTCAGCATTTTGGCTTCTTCTTTATATGTCAAATTTTCACCTGTGGTAGCAAGAAATCTCTCTCCTACGGCTTCTGAACGTGTCATCGCAAGTAAATGTAAGTCTGCCACGTCACGCGCATCAACACAATCAAAGCCAGCTTTTAAAAGGAATGGCATTTTACCATTTAACATGGCACGAATAATTTGATTGGAGTGCGAAAAGTCCTGTCCAAGTATAGGCCCCATGACAGCTGTCGGATTGATAGCTGAAAGCTCCATATTTTCTTTCTTGGCAAACTCCCAAGCTGCAAGTTCTGCCATAGTTTTTGAACGTTGATATGCATCAATATCGGCGGACAAGTTTGTCCAATCTTCCTCAGTAAAAATCTCTGGATGAGATTTATGCCCTGCAAGCACTGCCCCAGAAGCAGAAGTTAAGACTACACGTTTAACTCCAGCTGCCTTCGCAACCTTCATCACACGCAATGTGCCATCAACAGCCATTTTCACCATTTCATCTCCATCATCAGGACGGGTGGCTGGTGTTGGTGATGCTACATGAATGACATAAGTAGCGCCAGTTACAGCTTCCATCCAATTCTTATCACTTGTTAAATCTGTGTGGATGAACTCCAGGTTTTCAAAATCAGTTACCCCCCCTTGAGCGAGCATTGACTTGACTTCATCCTGGCGTGATAAAGTACGAAGCGTTGTCCTAACTCGATATCCTTGACTTAAAAGTTTCAAAATTATGTGTACGGCTATAAAGCCACTTCCTCCTGTTACTAATACCAATTCTTTTCCCATCATAATTTCCTCCTTGAACTGAGGTTTCACTTGTAACCTCTGTGCCATTAGTATATACTATCATCAGAACGAATTCAATTCAGAAATGATCATCTGTGACAGTGAAGGAGGTATTGTAATGGCAGCTACTAATCACGCACAAGCCATCAAAAAAGATACAAAAGATTTCATCACAACAGCGCTGCTACAAATGCTAGCAAAAGAAAAATTGTCGACACTTACAGTTTCTCAGGTTTGTAAAAGAGCAGGAGTAAGCCGCATGGCTTTTTACCGAAATTTTGACGGACTTGAACAGATTTTATATGAATATTACCAACCAAAGATTTCAGCTGTCTTTGATATAATTCATGAAAACCCAAAATTCTCTATCAAATTTGATAGCCAGTTGAACTTTTTCAACACCTTTGGTGATGATTTACTACTGTCTAATGACCGTGGATTTGAACCAATTATTCAGAGGATTTTCATAGAAGAAATACAGAAATTTTATGCTGAAGATAGCGATGGATACTGGACAACTTTCATGTCAGCCGGTGTTTATGCCATTTGGAGAAAATGGTTACTTGATGGGAGTCAAAAACCGCTCAAAGAGATAATGGAATTTTTGAAGCAATTTGATATGTTCCCGCTGAAATAAGATAGCAAGGCTCTCTACGAAGTTTAACGTGGGATGCCTTGCTTTAATAATTTAACTGCTATTAGTAAAATGCCTTTAGGTATTTACTCACCGTTATGTTTTATTAAATAAACTTTACATTTGTCAACTTTTCAGATTCTTCCCAAAGCTTAGAAGCAACCTGACTATCCTTTGCTTGTGGTGCAATTTTAGCTATTTTAGGATATCCTCTCACCTCATTCATCTTGGAAGGACCGTAATACGTACCACCTTTTGCCTCTTCAGCTGTAGCTGCATAAAGTGCTGGCCACGCTCCATGAGCTGCTGGTTGAAATAAGAATGGCCCAAATAAACGACGCACAATTCCCGCCGGGCTATTTTTCCCTGCTCCATTAGGAATCAATTCTGTCCTTGAGATTCCTGGGTGTGCACCCATACTGCTAATTCCCCATCCTTCTTCATCACTTCGGCGTTGTAACTCAAGTGCAAACATCAGACATGCAAGCTTTGATTGAGAATAAGTTACCATTGGTTTGTAATTATGTTCTGATTGTAAATCATCAAAATTTATAACTCCTGAAAGATGTGCAACACTACTCATGGTGATCACTCGAGGCTTATTCCCTCTTTTCAAAAGTGAAAGCATCTGAGCTGATAATGCAAAATGTCCTAGATAGTTTGTACCCATTTGCAATTCAAATCCATCCTTTGTAACTATACGCTTAGGAGGATTCATTACTGCAGCATTATTAACAAGAATATCTAAACTTTTTCGTTGTGCCCTTATCCTTTGTCCAAAGTTCTTTATAGATGAAAGATCTGCTAGGTCGAGTTTTTCAAAATGTATATTTCCAGAAGGAATCATTTTTTTAATCCTTCTTATTGCTTCTTCCCCTTTATCTCTATTTCGGCCCGCCATTATAACTTCTGCTCCTGCTCTAGTCATCTCCAACGCTATTTCATATCCTATTCCACCAGTTCCTGTTATAACTACTGAGCGACCTTTTTGTGAAGAAATATCTGCTGCAGTCCAATTAGGTTTCATTCTTTCAGACATAATAACAACTCCTTATTATTTTATAATTATTTTAAATACCTATATCGCGTGGTATTCCTAATTTAAATCATAGCAACACCAATTCTTTTACTAGTGTTAAAACTTGCACACTTGTGCAAGTTTATGATTTGAATTATAATATACCTTAAATAGCAAATCAATACGACAAGCATAAGTTATACACAATTTGAAATATGTGAAAGTAGGTACTACTATGATAAATACTAGTGAGAATCCAGCATCTATTCGTTCGAAAATGTATTTAGTTGAAGCTTTACTAAAACTTATGGATGAAAAGAGTTATGATACTATATCAATCAAAGAGCTTACAGACAGAGCGAAACTTTCCAGACGTACATTTTATACAAATTTTGAAACAAAAGAAGACATACTTAAATATCATTTTGATACATTAGTAAATGAATATATTGAGATATTGCAGACATATGAATGTTTGACACCCAATGATATAGCTAATGAATATTTCAGTTATTGGTTCTCCCATAAAAATCTGCTTCTCCTCTTAAAAAAGAACAATCTTCCTATTCTTATTAAAGTTTTTGAGGAATTTCTGAGGAATATGAACTCACTTCCTATAATAAAAAATCGACGTTTTACGGACAGTGAATTACAATATTACGATGCCGTTTTCGTTGCAGGTGGATTATGGAATATGCTGAATGTTTGGATAGAGAATGACTTTGGGAAGAGTTCCGAAGAAATGACTGCTATATTTACAAAAATATTTACTGTAATTCCATCAGATAGAAGTTGCGAGAGCTGAATATCTATTGACGTGTTTAATCAGTATAACATAAAAAAAGAGTGCGTTTCCTGTCTGCCTATACGACTTAAGACAGAAAACACACTCACTCATTTTCAGTAATCAATAACTAAAACCTTATCTTCATAGCTTGCCTGATGACTTGAGAGCATTATATATACGATCATCTGCTCTTTTATCATAACCCGGAGTACCAGTATAAAATAAAGAACCACTCTTATTATCTAGTGATAAATATATGTTAGGTCCACCTTTGTAAAAGCCCCCCATATATATTTTTTCCCCATTAGCTACTAGTACAAAAGCTCTATAATTCTTTCCTAGTCCCTTTGCTTCTTTTGTATAGTTCCTAATATGATTTTTTAACTCAAAAGTATGATTACTCCAGTTATATGATTTTATATCATCCTCTGTGAGAAATGGCTTTTTATATAGCGTACTCCCATCTAAACTGTTTCCGCCCATGTCTTTAACCTCATATAGAGCGAACTTATAATTTTTATTAGGCAAGTAAATCATATCATAACCAAAGTATCCAACTAAGAATATAAGTATAAGTAAATAGCTAATCCTCTTTTTTGTTTTGCTCATATTTCTCCAGCTATTAAATATCTTCTTAATCTTGCCATTACGCATATAATCTATTTTTCTTACTACCCTATATAAAATATACAGAATGAGAATAAGTGCAATAAGTTCAATAACATAAATTACTGGATAAACTGCTTGAAACAACAATTCCATTTCCCATAACCCCTTTTTATAATCTATATTTCTAAAATTTATATAATATCTTTTTATTGTACGTCATAAATTACAATAGCTCATTTCTCACAAAATATTATAACATAATATTACACAATTTTAAAAATATCCCTCAAATAACAAACTTAAATTAAATTAATACAGTGCCTGAAGTTAATGAAGCTCTAAGACGATTTATATCGCTTATAGGAGGCAATCCAAACATACGTGCATATTCTCTGCTAAATTGAGATGGGCTTTCATAACCCACTTGAAACCCAACATTTGCAGCTTCAGATGACTCTGAAAATAGCAACCTCCTTGCCTCTTGTAATCTAATCATCTTTTGATATTGCAAAGGACTCATTGCTGTTACTTTTTTAAACTGATTATGCAATGACGATGTACTCATGTTAACTCTCCTTGCTAATTCCTCAATTCTCAAGGGTTTTGAAAAATTATTATTTATAATCTGAATAACTTTCGCAATACAATGTGCATGACTCCCAATCATTGCAAATTGCTTAATGAGCTCTCCTTGCTTATCTTGCAGAATTCTATAAAGAATTTCACGGATTATCAAAGGTGAAAGGATTGGAATATCCTTAGGTGTATATAAAAGACGAACAAGTCTTAATACAGCATCAAGTAAATCAGAATTAATTCTATTAACTACTATTCCACGGCCTGAATCCATCTTACCGCTCCAGGCTTCGTTTGATTCCTTAATAATATCAAGTATTTGCTCCATGTTAAAGTTTATTTGCACACATAAATATGGTTCTTCAGGCGTAGCTTGAATGATTTGACCTGTAATAGGAAGGTGAACAGATGTAACCAAATATGATGTTGGATCATATTGATAACTTTCATCAGCCAAGGTTACAATTTTTGACCCCTGTACAATTATCAATAATGCTGGTTCATAAATAGTATGTAAAGGCTCAGAAACATTTGATGCTCGGAATAACTGCAAAGAAGGTATAGCTGTATTATGTATTCCATCCATATCTACAAGTCCATTAATCATTGAAACTAATTCTTTTTTGTAAATTGCAATCTTGTCATTCACTAATTCCTTATCCATTTCTAACTCCTTTCTACTTTTAATTGATATACAAATTATATTATTCTGTGTAGGATTAGGCAATAATCTTATTAAAATAGGCTACCTACCTAACGCACCATGTTTATATAATTAACTTAGATACAAGATATTTAAATGAAAGTTTAAAGGAGGATTTTATTATGAATATAACTAAAAAGGATAGAGTTGCAATTGTTACAGGGGGCTCTCGTGGAATTGGTCGCGCAATTTCAGAACGTCTAGCTTCTGATGGTCAAACAGTAGTTATAGCATATGCAAATAATTCTGTTGAAGCTGATAAAACTGTGCAATCCATAGTAGAAAAAGGAGGAAAGGCAATTGCTATTAAAGCTGATATTAGTGATGAAGTTGCAGTTAGCAACCTTTTTGATATGACAGTGAAAAATTTTGGTGGAGTAGATGTTGTAGTTAACTCAGCTGGAATTATGGGACTTAATACAATTGCTAATTTCGATCTTAATAAGCTTGATCAAATAATTCGTACAAATATCCGTGGTACCTTCGTTGTCGATCAACAAGCTGCCCGTCGTGTAAGATCTGGAGGCGCTATTATAAATCTTTCAACTTCAGTAAAGAAGCTTGCATTACCTACTTATGCAGCCTATTCTGCTAGCAAGGGAGCTGTTGATGCAATCAATCTTGTACTAGCAAAAGAACTCCGCGGAAGAGATATTACTGTAAATGCAGTAGCTCCTGGACCAACAGCAACAGAACTATTTTTTGAAGGCAAGGATGAGGAGACAATTGATCGCATGGCTAAAATGAACCCTATTGAACGTTTAGGAAAACCTGAAGACATTGCAGAAGTAATTTCCTTCTTAGCAGGTCCAGCTAGATGGATTAATGGTCAAACCATTTATGTTAATGGGGGTATGGTTTAGAAATTAAGCAGTTTAATCCTTGCAATGTTTGATTAATAATTTAGAAACCCCTCTTTAGCAGAGATGAATATATCATATCTACTAAAGAGGGGTTTCATTATATATGTTTTAATTAAATCTTTATATTTTCCTTATTTACTTATGGGAAAAGTGCTAAGCTTAAGGTAATAAACTAAAGCTATCTTTTCTCTATCGATGCTATAAATCCCACATACCTTGAATGATCAAGAAAGATTCCGGGTATTATAGGAATGATATATCTTCGTAAAATTAGTCTTCATTCTTACAGTTACTCCCACATGATAAGAATAAACTTCATCTTAACCAAAAAATATGCTTCTCGAACATACAAATTCATTAGGAAACTATCAACTTTAACTATTAACAAGATAACATTTTGGCACTGCCACTCCACCTACACTTTTATTTTGTAATTAAAAAGAATGTATTTATAATTTTTCTTAAAATACTATCTGAATTACTTATTAAATTACTTTTACACAATCCACTCTACAATATCTATAAATCCATTTTCATAGATTTTCTCAAAACTTTTCCCATTTTCATCAGACAAGAACTGCAAAAATTCTCCCATATCTTTTCTGTATATCTGACCAATTATCTGAAGATCTTTGGCTGCCTCACTCGTCGCTTCATAATCCCCAATCTTACTAATAGTTTTCTTCAGTTTATCATACTTATCTTTCCAGAACCCGATGTATTCAAGTTTTGCCTGTGCTCCATCATATATATCTGTTCCTATCTTTTCCGGAGCATTCTCCCCATAATATCCTCTTTCATTTTCGCTTAATACAACAAACAAAAGCTTGTCCTTATAGTGGTGATCTTTTAAGGTTTCACCAACCTCATACATACATGCCTGTCTTTTCAGATATGTATCACTCACAACTATTAATACGTAATCATGATCCTGCAACTTATCCATAAATGCCTTGAAGCTATCTTTGTACCTCAATCCGGTATAACGTGAAACTTCTATTTTGTCCTTGAGTTTCTCACGAATTCCCTTTTCAATAATATTCACTATTGGTGTATCACACTCAGCATATGAAATAAACAGAGTCGAAGGCTCGTTTGATACCTTTGCACCAATTATCTCTACGCCATTATTCTTATAACAATAATATGTGTCATCCACTAAAATTTTTCTTTCAGATTTTTCAACTTTAATAGTAAAAACATTTTTTCCTGCTACACTAATGTATTCATACATGCTATGGGTTTCGCCAGTCAATTTTTTATATGTTGACTCCATAATACTACTCATATCAAATGCAAGTTGGAATTCTACTGGTCTCAGTATTCCATTATCTTTTTCAACTCCGATAAGAATATAGCCTCCTTCTTTATTGGCTAATCCGCATATGTATTTTGCTAATTCTCCAGGACGTGACTCCAAAGGCTTGCATATTAAATTATCTAACTTGTTTTTATTTATAATGTCTACAATTTCCTTTTCATTTAATTTCATTCAGTCATCATTCCCTTCAATGGTATCCTATTGAGTCTAGTCAACTTAATTATTTTTCCAAATGTAAGTTTCTGTGGTTCACTTTTTCCATCCTCTACCCACAATTCCCAATCCATTGTATAATCAAGAATATCCTTTTCAGCACTATAATGTATGCGCACTTCTCCACCGTCAGATGGTCTTGCCAGCAAATATATCTCTTTTCCCTCTTTCTTTATTACAAATATTGTGCTAATTGAAAATGTAGAGTTGACTAAAGGTTGAATATCAGAAAGATCATACTCCTCTCTCTTCTCCAAATATGAAAGAATTCTTTTTTTTGATCTATCAAGTATAGATTTTACATACTCAAATGACTCGACTTTGTGTTTCGATGGCCTTATAAACTGGCTTGCAAAGTCAGCATTAGTAAAAGCGGTTTCTAATGCCTCTTCTGAGTCGATACCATACTGTAACAGTATGTCTTCTGTAACCTCAATTCTTTCATCAGTATCCTCACTTTTGAGCACTTGACTTTTACGTATGATCTCCTCTAGTTTTTCCGGACTAGAAATGTCAAATTTCTCCATGATGTTATGAAATGTCTCAGCCTGCTTAATATTAATAGCAATTTCATCATCATCATATAAATAATGTTTATTTATATATAAATCCGGAAAAATGTTTTTTGCCTTTTCCTCATGATCACATAACCATAGCAATAACTTCTTAAAATTGTTTCTAACTTCAGTTTCTTTTGAAATTCTATTTTTATTCACATATTGTACAATGGCTTGTGATACATCGCTGTCCTTTTTCCATCTGCTTTTTGGTAAATCCAGGCAGATATCACTTATCAGCAAGACTGCCTTAATATCATATCCTGCGCTGACTGCTAATTCCTTCAATATTTCATCCATCTCCACATCAAGGAAGATGTCATCTTTTATCATGAATTTTCCATTCTGATTTGGAAGAATAGGTTTCGTTGACTTATTAATAAGGTTGTCATATCCCTGTTTTACTGCAAATTCAACAAACTCCTTTAGTAATTCTATAGCATCATCATTAGTTAAATCCATGTATCGTGCAAACTTATCAACATTTCCGAATTCACTAATTTTGTCTGCCACACTAGTTATTGTATATTTTAAAGCATCCTGCAATAATTTTTCCGAAATCACAGGTATCTCTATCATTTGATTATCAGTTTTAAGTATATCATTTGCATATTGACAAATTCTCTTCTGCACAACAAGATGTTCATAATTATTTTTATACATATAAACCACTTGCCGCAAAATAGCTGTTTTTTGCTGTATATCAGCATCTTCTAACTTACTCTCAATAAGTTTTAGAGTCTGCTCATTATCATATTCTTTAAAATAAAACCACTCTCTATTTCTAAAATCCAATGCAAGTAGCCACTCTCTACAATCATCATCAAGAATATTTAGTATATTTTTATACTCTGCCAAAATACCATTGTCAAATTTCAACTCTTCAATACCACAAAATACTCCATTTTGATTTGGTATTACTTTAATCTTATTTGAGTTAATATATGTCAGCAAGGTTTTATTTTCACTTATCAGATCATAATAATCTAATAACCATGTTTTCCATTGGTCTTCTACTATATTATTCTGCAACTGCTCTACATTTCCATAGTCCTGTAGTTGCTTCGTTAAGGTTTTGAAAGTGTATCTGTTACAATCCCCCCATAAAGAATGATACCAATTATGAATATCTTCCCTACACGGAATGCGTTCTGGCATTATTCTATTCAACAAATCCCATACTTTTTCACGTATTTCGTCATCGCGTTCAGAAATGATGAATACTTGCTCTTCATCAAAGTAATCCATCAATTCCATCATAGAATTACTACTCGTTCGGATAATTGGTGTATGAAGAATAGTATTTTTGCAATTATCGATGATTTCCTCCAACCATTCCTGATCGTACCAGTCTTTTTTTAAATATGAATTGATACAAGTTATATTATATATTCCACTCCATTCTTTTCTTGCAACATAACCTAATAATTTCACATACAATTCACACGCTTTTTTAAGGATATTTCGATTTTGCTCTATTTCATTGTCAATCTTCATTTTTGATTTGCACGTAAGAAAAATACCATCTCTTGGTTCTGTCGGATTAAAATCTCTTGAACATACTAATACTGGAAAGGGGAAATCTTCTGTTCCAATCAGTGGGAAATCACAAAACAACTTAGATTGTTCATCTGAAAATGGCATAATGTTCACTTTTTTACCGCAACGTTCCAATGCAATAGATACTGTAGTATCATCCTCCGCTAAATTCAAAACAAAAATGCTCTTTTTCTCCATATCTGATTCATATATAATTTCATGTATAAAGGCATTTTCCAATTCACATGTATATTTTTTTACATATCTATATACTTCGCCTGTAGATTCAAGTGTAATTTCTTCAATATCTCCAAGCATGGACAAAATATATGGGGCTGATACTCTTAAGTTTTCAATTCCCTGCCGTGCTACTTCTATACCATCCTCATCCAATTCATACTCAAATATGGTATTGTACTCATCGATATCCAACTCATCCACTAATATCGCTTGGCATTCCTGAAGTTGTTCAACAGATCTTTCCAATGCTTCGATAATTTCATTTCTTTCATGTCCAGTTCGATCCAAAGTGATACGAAATCTTGAATATTTGCCTGTTTCAGTTTCTAAAATTCCCGACACATTAACAATTTCAGACAGCAAATGCGTTGTAATAAATCCTGTTCCAAACTTTCCACTTTTTCTGTCAGTTTCATCATTTCTGTCCTTGGAAGAAGTTTGATTAATGAGCGACATCACATTCATCATAGAAAAAGCTTTACCATTATGCTTAAAGATAGCACTTCTGTTTTCTCTATTGTAGTCGATGCTGATTTTCACTTTGCCAGTACTATTGCACACATCTTTTGCATTTTGGCATAGTTCCCATATCCATCGCTTGGCACTATTCTCATTATTACTATATCGAAGTTTCTGTAGCAATTGAACAATACGATTTGCCGCACCTACTCTTAATGAAGTATTATCTGCTTCCTCTATACTTCTTTGCAATTGTTCTCTATCCATCTTTTCTCCCACTAAGAAAGTCATATTAAAACAAATCGATATGAGCTTTCAAATTAAAATCTATATTTTCTATCATAATTACGTATTTAATTTTAGTAGTTGTCTTACCAAATAGATCATTTATACAACTTAAAATGTATCTTTAAAACCTCAGGACAAATTCATAATACTGACTCCACATTCAATTTTTCATACTTTTATTTCTTCTTGATGGCAATCGTTTTAATCAAATTTTATTACTTGTGCAAGATACCAATCCCTCTAAAATACTCATTGATTTTATTTTATAGTTCATAAAACTCAGGAACTTTGGTAAGTTTGAGTCTCTTGATATTGATAAAATAGTTTATATCTTAGTCTAATGTCGAATCAGATACTCTCAGATCTCCTAACTTAGTTCCTAATTTGAACTCTTCAGACAGAAATGATATGCCCAACCAACTTTCTCTAATCCTATTTGGACTTCAATAAGCACATAATTAAATATGATACTGAGCACCATTCAGGATTTATTTGCTACTCCATGATCTTCCAAAAAGCTCATTGCCATTTGCAGATAATTCTAATACTTTTGTTTCATTCAATATTTTTTGACTTTTCAAACTATACGCCGCCTTCTTATCAAATGAAATGAAAATCTGTTTACCAACATCTTTATATTTTAAAAGTATTTTTTCTATGGCTTCATCAGATATCTGCTTTAATACAACTGAATCATGAATTAATATAGGTAACGCTGTCATCTCTAACACGCTTAAGTCATATACCACCATGCTTTTATAGGATGTACCCGTACCGGTATCATCCTTAGTTTCAAATGTATATTGATTTCTATCAAAACTGAGAATTGGTGGATTCTTTTTTTCAGAATATATGTAATCATTTATTGTCAACATTTTAGAATTAATAGTATTCTCTAGTTGGCGTAACTGTTCTAGCTTCATACTATCTCTTCTAAGTTTTGCATCATCTCTGGAAGTTGTGAGACTAGTCAATTTTAGGAATGCATGATTTTCAGTCTCTAGAGTTTCCATTCTTTTTTGTAAATTTGAGTATTTTGCTAATATTGCCTTTGACAGATTAGGGATCTGAATAATTTCTTTAATATTCTTTTCAATTTCATCTACTTCTGTTTGAGAAATGGAAATTAAACTACTTAGTTCATCCTTTTTATCCTTTAATTCAGACTTTAAAACAGTTCTAATTTCCTGATGAAACTTTTCTACTTCCGAAATACCTTTTATATTTGCACTTGGGAAAAATCTTAATAAATCATCAAATTGTTCCGACTTCAAATTGGAAGTTTCTTTGATATTATTATCTATAATTGCAAGCTCAGAATAATATCTACTTCTTTGCCTTCTAGCAAGTGATAAGCGTTGCTTAAGTTTCATTACTTCATCAGCTTTAATTGAATCTAAATCCAGTAGGCTGTTATCCAAATCTTGAGAAATTTTTTCTTTTTCTTTACTTATTGCATATATCTCTTTTAAATTCACATTATATTGTCGCTTTCCAATAGATGACACGTACTTATACTTTTGTGCATTTTTAAATGCTCTTAATTCTGATTCTTTTTGCTTTAGTAATAACTCCAAATCAGAAATTACATTGTACATATCAAACAATTTTAATAACGCATTAATTGGTGCCCCTGCCGATTCATTATGAACAATATCTAATGGACGTTTTTCATTAAGATTATCCTTTCCATATATCCTGGAAAACCTACCAACTATATCTCGAAAGCTAATATTAGAAAGTTTTATATTATACTTTTCCTTTAAAAAATTACAGTAATCTGTAAGTGAAATATTAGAGATAATCTTATATTTATCGTCACATTTTCCTACATTCTCCAAATCATCAGTATTTCTTAAGAAGTAATATTTTTCATTGTCAAAAATGAAACAGAATTTAATTATATGTCTCCCTACATTTCTTTGAATATCTGTAGATTTTAGTATATAATCTTTCCCGCCAAATACAAAATCTATAATCATTAAAAGTGTAGACTTTCCTATAGAATTACTTCCAATATCATCACCTAAGACAGTATTTAGATTGTCATGAAATTTGATTTTTTTCTGTTTAAATTGATCACAAATAATTTCAAGTAGCATGGTAAACTCTCCTCAACTCATAACTATATTCTATTTTCCCTAAAGCATATAGACACTCTACTGCTTCTAAAAATTCTGAGATGTTCTCGAATTTGTTAATTACATTTATATATAGTTGATCAATAGTTAAATATTTTTCCTGCTCAAAGGCATTTAATATTATTGGTAATTTACTAACTATGCTTTCTCTATAACTAAATAGTTTATTTGGTAATTTCATGGAACACCTCGCAATTCTGCACAAAATATGAAACTACTGCTTCGCATGCTTCATTTGACGAGCCTACTGATTTTGACTTTAACCACTTTACTAAGGAATCAAATATCTCATTCTTGCTATTCATTTCTTTTTCACATTTTAAAAAGCTTGTCTTTATTTCTGATGAAACTAAATTAAAGTTTAATTGTCCAGCTTGATCTAAATTTTGAAATGTTTCTTTTATAAAATTGAAATAAACACAAACATACGACTCAATCTTGACCTTTAATATAGCATATGTATTTTCAATCTTATTTGAAATCTTTAATGCCTGGTAATCCAGTTTCATTTTTTCCAAAGTATTTATATCAACTTTCGAAAGCGCATTAATAACAATAATTATTTCTTGCTCCAAGTCCTGATTAGAAGTTGCTATTTTAGTTTTAGTCGCACTCAGTAATTCCTTCTTGATTGTGAGTAAATTCAAATACTCATCTTTAGTTTTATGATCATCATAATACCCATGGCAATCCTTGCATAATGCAATTTTATTTTCAAACTCCTCACAGTTATCACCAAGTCTTTCAAGTCCTTTAAGTTCCATCACTTCATTAGGCGTAGGGCTATTGGGATAAATATGTGCAATCTGATACTGTTTATTAATACGCTTTCCCTTTGCAGCCAGCATGTATTTACCACATAGAGGGCATAGACCGCCAACTTCCAATAAATATGCATTATCCATGTTATTTGTAATTGGAATGCGTTCGATTAAATACGTATCTTTTGATTCTACTTTTCCCAATAAAAGCCCTCCTAACTAATATAAAAATATGTGACATCAACTTGTTACTACTAACTGTCTCTTTTGCGTAATTAATAAATTCGTCTAATTAGTATCTTATTTTATATATCTTTCCTGAACAGAAAAAGTCTTTTCTGTAGGGGTTACCTTATCATTTGTAGTATTAAAACAATTAATAAACAAGGTACCAAGCAATAGATGATTACTTCTTGATATTCTATTCCATTAACATTTTATACATCCACGAAAAGATAATAACAATATCAATAACATTACTACCATAATTGTATATCTTTCCCTAATGTTTTTCAACATTCACTTATATTTTTAGACAATACTCTGCAGAATATTTAAGTATCAATCATACACCTGCCAGTTCTAAAATCCTCAGTATGCTGAGGATTTTAGCCTTAACAAATTTCATCTTGGCAAGGATATCTCAGTTGTGACTATTCCTGATTCAAACCAAAACTCTGGCATGTCTACATTTATAGCTGCACACCAAATCATCATCAAATCCGTGCTAAGCATTCATTTCCTCTTAGGCAAAAAATAGAGGATGGTAAGCATCAACTCACCATCCCTTGATAAGATATTTATATTTTCTTTTTAAAATCAAATCTCTAATAAAAAACCTTTACTCCTTTTTATCCTTGCCTATCTCTTCTCTATCAATGCCACACATTCCACATGCGCAGTCTGAGGGAACATATCTACTGGTTGAACCTTCTTAGAATTATACCCCATATCCTCAAGTATTCTTAAATCTCTTGCTAGCGTACTTGGGTCACAAGATACATAAACAATTCTCTTTGGAGATATATTAGCTATAGCTTCAAGAAGAGATTGTTCGCAGCCTTTTCTTGGAGGATCAACAACAACCACATCAGCCTTTACCCCTTTTGATATAAGCTCTGGTATTACTGTTTCAGCTTCTCCTACAAAGAATTCAACATTCTCTACATTATTTTCTTTTGCATTTTTCCATGCATCATCTATTGCTTGAGGAACAATCTCTACCCCATATACCTTCTTAGCCTTTTGAGATAGGAAAAGAGTTATGGTTCCTGTTCCACAGTAAGCATCAAACACTACTTCTTCTCCAGTTAATTCTGCAAATTCTAATGCTTTAGAATATAAGGTTTCTGTTTGCATAGGGTTAACTTGGAAAAATGATAATGGTGATATATTGAATTTAAAATCACCAATATAATCTGTAATGACATCTCTTCCCCATAGTGTATTATTTCTCATGCCAAGTATCACATTTGTCTCTTTATCATTTATATTTTGAACTATAGAAGTTAGGCCTTCTATGTTATTTTTCATTACTTCAATAAATTCCTTCTTATAAGGAAGCTCTAAGCTATTAGTAACTGGAACTATCATAACCTCTCCAGTTTTGAAGCCTTTTCTTATCATTATGTGTCTTAGAACGCCCTTAGGATTATACTTTCCTTCAATAGTAGCTGGCAAAACATTATACTTTTTCATCCATTCTTTTGTTAATGCCACTACCTTATCTGCTACCTCATCTTGAATATAGCAATCCTTAAGATCAATTATATCGTGACTTCTTGGAGCATAAAATCCTATGTGGATTTCTCCATCTATTAGTCCTACAGGTAATTGTACCTTATTTCTATATCTATAGGGATATTCTGCGCCTATAGTATCAAGTACTAAGTCTTCAGATAACTTTCCTATCTTACTTACACATTCCTTAACTCTATCCTTTTTAAAGTCTAATTGACCTCTATATTTCATATGTTGAAGTGTACATCCACCACATCTTTTATAAATAGGACATATTGGTGTTTCTCTATCCTTAGATGGCTCTAATATTTCTAATAACTTACCAAAGGCATAGGTCTTTTTAACCTTTATAACTAGTACTTTTATTTTTTCGCCCTTAAGCGCGCCTTCTACAAAGATAGGGAATCCATCTACCTTTACAATTCCTTCTCCTTCATATCCTTGTGAAACTACTTCTAAAATATATTCTTTATTCTTTTCTACCAAAACTATCACCCTTATATATAATGAATTTTTATATCACTATATAACTACTCTTCCTTCTTATATTTATCATGGAATATATATAGCTTATCAACAAAAAAAATCTCATGCAATAACTTTTCTTAACTTTCTTAGCTTTCTTAATATAAATAAAAAAGGTAAGTGCCTAATTCCCAGTATATAAGCCCTTACCTTCTTCATTATATTTTATTAAGATCCAATCACCAAATACATATTAGGAGGCTACCTTTCACTAATGAAGGTTTCACATTCAGTGTTTTGAACACTGGTGGCTCTTGGACCATAAATAAACAAATTATCTGCGCCGCATATACCTTGTTTATTATATATGCATTTTTTAGCGTTACAATGTACTTCTGGTGTCATTAATATCTCATGAAAATCTGAAAACATCTGCTCAATTTCCCCGACATAATTAGTGTTACCCATGCTTGCTAATGCATTCATAATTCCTTTTTGTTTAAAGGTGTCAC
This sequence comes from Clostridium sp. YIM B02551, assembly GCF_022324735.1. Taxonomy (NCBI): domain Bacteria; kingdom Bacillati; phylum Bacillota; class Clostridia; order Eubacteriales; family Clostridiaceae; genus Clostridium; species Clostridium sp. YIM B02551. The sequence continues at coordinate 92,809 of NZ_JAKGTF010000005.1, forward strand.
ATACTGTTTCTGATGAGGACATTGCATCTCTTCCTTTAATTGATATAATATCTGCTGAACAAAGTCCGCCTACGTTATTAACACAATTATCGGCATTACAACTTAACTTCCCCATAAGATAGCATCTCCTTATCTTGTTTATATATAGGTTTTTATAAGCAACTTAATTTGTTCATGAATAAATTAGTTGTTATTTGAACATAAAACCCTATATTATATTTTCAACCAAGATAGAGATTTTTATTCTAAATTTTCAATTACAATTTTTAAATAACTCTCTAAAAGTCTTTTTTCCTGGGAACTTAATTCTTTAGTTGCTCTGATATTAACCTCTCTACTTACTTTTTCAAGCTCATCTATGTGATACCTAACTTTTTGAGTTAATAACAAATAATAACTTCTTTTATCCATTGGATTTTTTATCTTTTCTACCCATTCATTATGAATTAACCTATTTACAACTGAAGACATGGTTGCTTTATCTAATCCTACTCTTTTTCCTATTTCTAAAGGGGTTAATTTTTCTATGTCACCTTCAACTTCCTCAATAGTATAAATATCCTTAATTATACTCCATTGAACGTATGTTAAGCCTATACCTTCAAGCTCATTATTCATTTTGTTTCTTACTAATTTTGATGCCTTATTTATTAACTTATCTATATCCATCTTTTTCTCCATTTAGTTAGTGTACGAACTAATTTAATTATAGAATGTACCGTTTAGTTTTTCAAGTATATAGGGCTTTTATAGTAAACTTATTTTGTGCATTAATAAGTTATTAATTGAACTTAAAACCCTAGAACTAAACGGCACTAAAAAAATTATATATCTAACTTAATCCCCTCATATAGTTTTACTGATGTATCTAAGTCATCACATTCTATTACATAATTATCCTCTTGTGGTAATACACTTTCAAATATAACCACGTTGTCTCCATCTGAGCTATCTCCTGCATATCCCCCATATTCTTTTCCAGTATCCTTATCTATGATCTTAGTAAGAATAGCTAATTTTCCATAATTAAATTTATAATGTACCTTTGTTTTATTATCTACTGTCTCTACTTTATCTATTATTAAATCACCATACTTACCTAAATTTATTTTAGTTTCTCCTTTTAAATTTAAAGGTGATTGAATTCTTTTTACTTTCTTCCTATCCATCTCACTCTTAAATGGAATAATAGTAATTGATTCTGTATCATCATATACTTCCTTAAACTTAAAGGAATAATAATATACTCCATCATGTCCTGAGCCACTTCCTGATTTATTTGTTAATTGTCTACCTTTATTATCCATTAATAAGAATTGAATTCCACTTCCCATTTCCGCAGTATCACCATCGTGAATTATTGGGGTCATAATATCTTCTTTTGATGTTAGTTGTATTTCAGTATTTATTGGAGTTAAGGTTACCCTTGTAAGCTTAGTATCTTTACCTAAATTACTTAAGTCTTTATTTAATGTAATTTCTTTTACTTTACCATTAACTTTTTCATTTGTTACCTGAAAGTTAAAATCCCATTTTCCTTTTATATCTCCAAGTAACTCTTTTATATTCAAAGTAAGTGTAAATTTATCTGGCACCTCTACATATCCACCTAAGAACATCTTGTCCTGCACTTCTTTAGGCACTTCATTTTTTGATACATGTAAAGTCTCAACTCCTACGTAACTCTTTTTATCTTCAGAAAATTGTCCGCCTCCACCTGAGCCAAAGGTAGTTATCTTTCCGTTTATTGCTAGGTCTTTATCTAACAAATGAGGTTCATCTTTCATAGGCTTATTGCTATCAACCTTATATGCAATGTTTAGGTCCAATCCATCATATACAATGCTGGTTATTGTAATACTAACTCCATTATCTGATTTGGTTACATTAATATCTGAAGCATACTTATCATAATTTGTGTATTGTCCCCTATCTAGCAATTTAAAAATTGATCCTATTATAGGAATGTTTTGCGCATAAGTAGGCATTGCAAACCCAAAAGCCGTAAGCACCCCAACGCTTAATATTACACTTGCTGCTACCTTATATATTCTATTAGATTTTCTTTTTTTCTCTGGTAAAGTCTCCAAAGTTAAATCTATTTTATTTTTTATATTATCTGGTGTTTTAATATTAGCTTCATTAATTTTACGCTTGATTATATTATCAATATAATCTTCATTCATCATAATTCCACCTCACCATCTTCCCTCATTATTTCATATAATTCTTTTCTTGCTCTTGTAAGCCTAGACCTTACAGTCCCTTCAGGTATACCAAGTATCTTTGCTATATCTTTTATAGATATGTCTTCATAATAAAATAACAAAGTAACTATTCTTAAATTTTCACTTAATCCTTCTATAGCTCTTGTTATATCAATATTTTCATAAGAATCTATGTGGTATTTCTCAGTTTCTATTTCTTCTATAGACACCAGCTTTTTATTTTTTCTTATTATGAGATTACTTTCATTTATCAAGATTCTTATAAGCCAGGTTTTAAAGTATTCATCATTTTTTAAAGTAGATATCTTTTCATATGCCTTAATAATAGTATTTTGTATTGCATCCTCTGTATCTTCTTCTAACTTTAAAATACCTTTAGCTACCCTATATAGAGTTAATTCGTGCTGTTTTATAACTTTTATAAAAGCTTCTTTATTACCTTTTTTCATCAAATCAATATTTGATTCTTTTTTTGCCTTGTATTTCAAAAAAGGTATTGTCTGCATTACTTTTCCTCCAATCTGTAAAACCTTAGCTAAGTTTACATCTATTAGATGCATGAATTTGATAAAACGCTCCCAAAAATAGAAATTTATTTAACTTAATAAGAAAATATAGTTAGTGCACTAACTACATTTTCTTATTAGTTTACATATATATAAATATCAACACTTAAATTTGGACAAAAAAAGAGCACCTTTCGGTGCAAGTAAGTTGAATCAGTTGCCATATGACTCTTAAATAATCTAAATCGCTATGAGATATTTTAATTTCTAAAATCCCCATAACATTCATATTATAGCCTAAAAATGGCAACTATATTTGTTAACATTCTGTTAATTTTTATAAATGCCTAATTTTTTAAACATAATTTCTTCTTCTATTATGTCTAAAGATACTTCATTTAGTGGATTAAATTCCTTAATTACCTTAAGAAATTTTTGAAGTGAGCAGTTTCCAGCCCTCTCTCCTATTCCATCAACAGTGCAATCTATATACTTCACTCCGTTTTTTGAGGCTTCTATGGAATTAGCTACTGCCATTCCAAAATCATTATGTGCATGCATTTCCAAATCCATTTCTATATTTTTATTAATTTTATTTATGATTAAAGCTGTTTTTGATGGTGTTAATATTCCTACAGTATCAGCAATTCTTACTCTATTAACTTCCATAGATTTTAAAATCTTCATCAGATGACACATAAAAGATATATCTGCTCTTGAAGCATCTTCAAATCCAATGGTTACCTCATATCCTTTTTCTTTAACAAAGGCAACACATTCCTTAACTCTATTTTCTACCCAAATATTATCTTTCTTTAACTTACTTTTTATCTGAATTTCAGAAACTGGAACACTTATATGAATAATATCAGGATTACATTCTACTGAATGAACTAAATCATTTCTATTTAATCTATTCCACACTGATATTTTCGAAAATTTTCTATCTTCTAGTATTTTGCATATAGACTTTTTTTCAATATTCCCCATAGCAGGTATACCAGCCTCTATTTGATAAATTTTATTATTATCCAATATCTTTGCAATATTCACTTTATCTTCAGGAGAAAATGCTATACCTGCCTTTTGCTCTCCATCTCTTAAGGTTGTATCAACAATTAATACCTCATCCATGGTATATACCCTCCTGCTAGTTTACATATATCTAATATTTCATTATCACTTAAAGATCTCTCTTTTGTAGAACTATCCAATCTTATGTTTTCTAATATATTGGGAAGTGTATCTTCATTTAATTCTATTTTTAATTGTCCTAATTTCTTTTTTAATGCTGCTAATCCTGAATGCTTACCTATAATTAAATGTCTTTCGGTTCCTATTCTTTTAGGATTATAAGGTTCATAAGTTTTAGGATTCTTAAATATTCCATCTGCATGTATTCCTGATTCAAAATCAAATATACTGCTCCCAATTATCGGTTTGTTATTCGAAGGTTTCTCCTTTGTTATACTTTCTATTAATTTTGTTGCTTTAGGTAAAAGTGTTAAGTTCCCTTGAAATTTATCATTAAATATAAATCTTCTAGCAGCTAATACTTCTTCAAGAGGACAACCTCCTCCAATTCCTCCATAGATTGTGCTAACACATCTTCCACCATACTCTAGCCACTCTATAGCTATAGCTGATGCACAGCCATAGCTATTACCTGGACATAGATTTAAATCTTCACCAAAGAACTCTATTAATTTTTTATATACTGCTTTATAGTCATATAGCGTAATATTATCTAAGCCTTTCACTGTAAATCCACTTACATTTCCTCTAAGCACCGCTATATCTTTCAAGGAATCAATTTTTCTTGCGTCTGCTATTTCAATCTCTACATGAATCTTTCTCTCTGGTTCTTTACTATTAGAAAACATAATATAATCATGGACTATTAGTTTGAAATCGCTATATTCTTTTATATCTAAGTTATTTTTTATAATTAAATGTTTATTCTTACTTTTTACTGATGGTAATGCAAGATATAATATTTCCTGGCTTACCTCAAGACAATCTGTTCCAATGTTATTTAAAATAGCACTTAATTCAGTAATTTCATTTAATTTATTAGCTATTTTGTCACTATATAACTCCGAAAGGGTCACTAGAGTTTTATCTATAATTTTAATGTTTTTCTTTTTCATGACTATTTCCCCTTTCTATTACTAAATTTTAATTATATTAATAGCCTTTCTACCTTTTGTCCACCTTCAATATGCTCTTCCATAATGTCAAACACATCATCAGGTGTTACTCCACCATACCAAGTTCCTTCTGGATATACTACAACTATAGGGCCTTTATCACATATTGCAAAGCAACCTGTATTTGTTATTATTACTTCTGATGATAAGTCTCTTTCATCTACCTCTTCCATAAATCTTTGTATTACATTCACTGAATCCTTTGAGTGGCAAAAACCTTTTTGTGTTCCATTTATCCTGCAGCTAGCACATACAAATATGTGATATTTAGGGCTTATCATACTATCTCCTCCTTAATATTAGATATCTCTTTTTCTTTACTTTTGATTGAAACTTCTTTTGCTGCATTTTTAACTGCTTTTTCAATTCTTTCATATGTTATAAATACTTCAATTCCTTTGCTTTTTAGTTTATTCAATGGCATATCACCGATTCTAAGAGCTAATACTCCATTACAATCCTCAATAGTTCTCATTATTTTTGTTATTTTATCTTCCTCATCATCACACTCTTCTACTCCATTACAGTATTTATCAACTTTCCTTTTTTCAATAAGTGATACTATTTCATCCTTGTATTCATAAATATAAAACTCGGATACATGTCCGAAATGCTTATCAACTAACATACCGCTTTTGGATGCTACTGCAAATCTTAGTGCAGGTTTTTCAATATTCTCTTCTTCTTTTGATGCAAAATTCCTAAACTTAATAGATTGATCATTTTCTAAGGTACCAATTGCATCTGCTCTACATTGCTTACAATGATACATTTGTTCAATATGCTCACCGCATTTTTTCCTTAAATTCATCAATTCCACATTACTAACTAAAGGCATGTCTTCAAATACACTTCCCTTTACAGGTATAAGCTGCATTATATTAGTAATCGTTGCTCCGCATTCTTTTACCTTCTTAACAACTTCTTCTATATGTTCATTATTAATACCCTTTAACATTACAATGTTAATCTTGCATACAATTCCCTTACTGGTTAAAAACTTAAGTCCTAAAAGCTGATTATTTAGAAGTATTTCTGCCGCTTCTTCTCCTATATATTTTGTCCCTAAGTAATCTACATATTTATAAACCTTTGCTCCTATTTTAGGATCTACTGCATTTATTGTTATAGTCACATGAGTTACTCCCAGCTCTACTAAGTCATTTGCATAAAAAGGCAGCATAAGCCCATTGGTTGACATACAGAAAGTTACATCTTTATCGTAATTCTTAATTAATTGAAGTGTCCTTTTAGTTTGCTCAAAATTAGCTAAAGAATCTCCAGGCCCAGCTATTCCTACTACAGTTAAATTATCCATCTTTGATTTAACATATTTATATTTTTCTAAGGCTTCGATAGGTGATAATATTTCTGTTGTTACGCCCGGTCTACTTTCATTTGGACAATCATATTTTCTCAAACAATAGTTACAGCTAATATTACATTTTGGTGCAATAGGCAAATGTATTCTTGCATATTTATGAGCTGACCCACAACTAAAACATGGATGTGTTTTTGTCTTTTCTTCTATGCTTATTTTTGTTTCCTCCTGAACAGCTTCAAATTCAAATTCTATATTTGATTTTTTCTCCATAACCTTCCCCTCCTCTTTGTAGAACTTTTTATAAATGCTTTTTCTATACCTTTTTTCTTTTGCCTCTAGAATAGAATTGGTTATACTATCCATCAACTTTATTGACCCTTCATATCCTAAAGTCATAAGTCTCTGTCCCCCAATCCTATCATGTATAGGGAAGGACATTCTCACTAATGGTATTCCATGCTTTTCTTCAATTCTTCTACCATCTGAACTTCCTATCATTAAGTTTGCATTTAGTTCCAGTGCATACTTTTCTATATTTTTGAAATCCGTATTATCTAGTATCTTATATTCTCCAGCAAATATTTTTTCAGATAGCTCCTTTAATTCTTCATTTAATAATTCCTTAAGTTCTTGACACTTACTTCCTGTTGCTAGTAATACCGGCATTGACCCAATCTCTAAACATAACCTTGCTGTTGAATATACAAAGTCTGGTTCTCCATATATAACTACCCTAGCCTCAGCATTATATTTATGAGAATCTATCATAGCATCAATATATCTTCCCCTTTGTTCCTTATATTTCTTTGGTATATCTTTCTCAGTTATCCTTTTAAGTAAATTAATAAGCTCATCTGTATCCCTTAGCCCTCTAGGAATATTTAGTCTATAATTTTTTACTCCAAAAGTATCTTCTAAGTATTTTCCTGCTGAGTACTTTTCCTTTATTAAGGTAGATAACTCAATAGTAGCCTTAGCCCCTGCCATAAGTGCTATATCATTTATAGAAGTTCCTCCAGAGGGCAATCTACTATACTTTTCTTGTCGTGGAGCATCTAGATTATCTGCTATATCAGGTAAAAGTATATAATCTATTTCAAAGGCTTCTAATATTTCTTTAAGTTCTCTTGTATCAGCTGGACTAATGGGACTAGTTATTATATTAATCTTGTTATTTTTCTCTTCATTCATCTCAGTATTTTCTACAATTGCTCTTAACGCTCTAAAATATCCTTCATACTGACTTCCTCCATATCCTGGTGAAGGTACTGGTATTAACTTAACCTTTGAACTATCATGAGTTTCATAAAATGTCTTTGATATTCTAGCTACGTCTTCTCCTATAGTTTCTGCTAAACAAGTAGTCGCTATTGCTATAACTTCAGGATTATATAGCTTAATTAAGTTTTCTAGGCCTTTAATAAGATTCTTTTCTCCACCATAAACTGTACCCTGTTCTGTAAGCGAAGATGAAGCAATATCTATGGGCTCATTATAATGAGTTGCCATGTGCCTTCTAATATATGTGCTACACCCTTGAGAGCCATGAAGTATTGTCATTGCTCCTTTTATACCATAAAATGCATTAACCACACCCATAGGCATGCACATATTACAAGGATTAACTGTTAAATTTACATAATCTTCTGCCATACATATCACCTCTCTATTTTGTATACTTCCATACAGGACTATTGATAGTAAGATTTATCTCCTTAGCAAAATTAATAGCTCCTATAAAACCAGCTAAAGGATGTTTTCTTTCATGATTGTGATCACAAAAAGCAACTCCAAGCTTATAAGCTAGTGGTCTCTCTTTTACTCCACCAACCAGTACATCTGCGCCCTTTTCATTCATAAATTGTTCTAATTCATAAGGATTAGCATCATCCAATATAACTGTCCCTGGCTTAACTAAACTGCTTATAACTTCATAATCCTCTTTTTTACCTGTCTGAGTTCCAACTATAACTGTTTCCATTTCTAGTTCTTCAAATTGTTTTATTAACGATATTGCTTTAAAGCCTCCACCTACATATATAGCTGCCTTTTTTCCTGCTAGGTTTTTCTTATACTTATCAAAAACCTTATCCATTTTCCTAACTTCTTCTTTTATGAATTCCTTTGTTCTTTTTATAATTTCATCATCTTTTAAAGCATTCGCAATATTCATTAACGAGCTTACAGTATCCTCAATTCCAAAAAAACTTACTTTTATATAAGGAACTCCCATTTCGTTTTCCATTCTCTTAGCTAAATAGGTCATAGAGCCTGCGCATTGTACTATATTAAGCTCAGCTCCATCAGCCTTTTTAAGTTCTTCACACTTTGCATCTCCAGTTATCTGAGAAACTACATTTACTCCAATACTTTTTAGATAGTCTTTTATTATCCACATTTCGCCGGATAAATTAAAATCACCTAGAATATTTATTCCTTTTACTTTTGGTGACTTTTCTCTCCCAATAAGATCCATAAGTGCATTGCAAGCTGCCTTATATCCCATAGATTTATGTCCAGCAAAGCCTGGAGATTTTACTGGAATTACAGGTATTCCATATTTTCTTTCAGCCCCTTTGCATACAGCCTCTACATCGTCACCAATAACCCCTACAATACAGGTTGCATATACAAATATAACCTTAGGATTATGTTTTTCCATTATCCCTTCTATAGCTGAAGTAAGTCGCCTCTCACCGCCAAAAATTATATCTTTTTCTCTTAAATCTGTAGAAAAGCTATTACGATATAACTCATCTCCACTAGAAAGACTGCCTCTTATATCCCAAGTGTAACTAGCACAGCCTATTGGACCATGAACTATATGGAATGCATCCGTTATTGGATTAAGTACAACCCTGGCTCCACAATATACACAAGCTCTTTGACTTACTGCTCCAGACACACTCTCACTATCGCATTTCATTGAGTTTCCATGATTCTTATCTTTACAGAAAATAAAGTCTTTTCTTTCTTCCAATACTTCGGGTAATGATTTTAGCTCCATATAATTCCCCCCTTAACTAAAATAAAAAGAAGGATCTCCAAGGTTGACTTTCTCCCTTGAAAATCCTTCAAAACTTAATTACATAACCATTTCCATATCTTCATCTGAACAATCTCTATCTTGTCTATCCATTAATGCGTTAAGCATTAATTCAAGTAGTCTCATAGCACCCTTATAACCTACCATTGGCATATATGAGTGTACATATCTATCTATAATTGGGAAACCAACTCTTACAAATGGAATATCCTCAGCTCTCGCTACGTATTTTCCATGGGTTCCCCCTAATAGTAAGTCTACTTTATCATTCTTTAACCATTGATGTAATTCAAAAAGGTCTGCAGCTGCTTTTACTGTACATCCTTCTATCTTGAATTTATCAAATAGCTCTTTAGCTGAAGTCTCAAATGCAGTTCCTGGAGTTCCTGTAATAACATATTTAGGAATCATTCCTAGTTCTAATGCGAATCTAGTTAATCCTAGAACAGTATCTGGATCTCCGTATATAGCAACCTTCTTTCCATGTAAATATGGATGTGAATCTACTATAATATCAACTAATTGGCCTCTTTCTTCTTCTAACTCATATGGCACTTCATTTTTAGAGAATTTTGATAACTCCATAACAAAATCATCTGTCCCTTGTATTCCAATAGGTAACATGTAAGTTTTATATGGAACACCGCATTTCTTTTCTAGTTGACTTGCTCCTTGCTCTGAAGCAAAATCTCCTAGAGCTAAAGTTAAGTCACTGTCCCCTAGCTTGATTATATCTTCTATCTTAGTTCCACCCTTTGGATACATATCATATGTCCCTGTCATTGGAGCATCTAATACCCCACTTGTATCTGGAAGCATAGTAAATTCTGTTTTTAACAGTTTTAATATTCTCTTCATTTCTCTCATGTCACCAGGATTTGTAAATCCAGGAATGATGTTTATCTTTCCATTTGATACTCCTGTTGATACTGAAAGATATTTTATAAATCCAGTAACCATATTTGAAAACCCTGTCACATGTGAACCTACATAACTTGGAGTATTTGTATGAACCATGTATTTGCCTTCTGGAATTGTTATTGATTGAAGAATTGATCCTAAATCATCTCCAATAGTTTCTGATAAACAGGTTGTATGAACTGCTATTATATCAGGATCATAAATATCAAAAATATTTTTTGCAGCAGTTCTTAAATTACTTCCTCCTCCAAAAACTGAAGCCCCTTCTGTAAATGATGAGCTTGAGGCTATTGCTGGTTCCTTAAAATGTCTTGTTAAGTACATTCTATGAAAAGAACAGCAGCCTTGTGAACCATGGCTATGTGGCATACACTTATGAACCCCTAAAGCAGCGTACATAGCTCCAACTGGCTGACATGTTTTAGATGGATTAATTCTTAATGCTTTTCTTTCAGATACTTCTTTTGGTGTTAAATCTAACATTACGCCTCACCTCCTACAGTTCCCTCTAAGGTTGGTTCAGTTTTCCATGGAGCTATTGTATAATTCCATGCTGGAGTATATATTCCCATTGCTATATCCTTTGCAAAATTCACCGCACCCTTGAACCCAGCATATGGCCCACTATAATCATAGGAATGTAGCTGTCTTGATAATATACCACCTTTTTGTGCTACGAATTTATCTTTGATTCCTGAGAAGAATATATCTGGCTTAAGAAGTTTTAAGAATTCTTCTGTTTCATAATGATTTAAATCATCTACTACAACTGAACCCTTATCCATCTCTTTCATCATACCTTCATAGTAGTCTAGCGGAATTTCTTTCTTTAATTCTTCATATTGTTCTTCTGAAAGATATACCTTAAATTTCTTCTCATCTTTTTCAACCTTCAATTCTTCAATGTTTTTAGAGTCCGCATCAATTTTTATTGATGGAAGTACTTCACGCCCCTCATAATCATCTCTATGAGCAAACTCATAACCAGCAAGTACAACACTCATTCCCAAATCCTTTAATAATTTTTGATAATGGTGAGATCTTGAACCTCCTACAAATAGTGCTGCAGTTCTTCCCATTAATTTTTCTTTATAATAATCCATGTCATCTTTAATATCTTCAATTTCTTCAGCTATAACTTCCTCAGTTCTTTGTATAAGCTCTGGATCTCCAAAGAATTTAGCCATATCTCTTAAGGATTTTATTGTGGATTTTACTCCTATGAAATTCACCTTTATCCAGCTAGTTCCATACTTTGTCTTAAGCATTTCACCAATATAGTTTATGGATCTATGGCATTGAACCACATTTAAATCAGCCACATGCGCATTTCTTAGTTCTTCAAAGCTTCCATCTCCAGTCATAACTGATACTATATCATAACCTATTTTCTTAAGAACTCTGCTTATTTCCCAACCATCTCCGCCTATATTGTATTCACCTAAAATATTAATTGCATATTTTTTAGGTACATAGTTACCTGTTCCTATAACATTCTTTATAAGCCCGTTATTTGCAATGTGGTGACCAGCAGATTGTGATACTCCTTTATATCCTTCACAGGAGAATGCTAATACTTTTATTCCGTACAATTTCTCTGATTCAGCTGCTACTGCGTGGATATCATCTCCTATCAGACCAACAGGACAAGTTGAACATATCATAACTGATTTAGGATTGAATATTTCTACAACTTCCTTAATTGCTTGTCTAAGCTTTTTTTCTCCACCAAATACTATATCACTTTCCTGCATATCAGTTGAGAAGCAATATTCTAAGAAGTTTTGAGTATTTTCATCACCCTTACCTTTGTGTCTTCTTGTTCCCCAAGAATAAAACCCACATCCAATAGGTCCATGAGTTATTATCGCTACATCCTTAAGTGGACCTAGGACAACCCCTTTACAACCTGCATAACAACACCCTCTATTGGTCATTATTCCTGGAATAGTTCTGGCATTGGCAGTTATTTCTTGTGTGTCATCTTTTATTTCTATCAAATGTGCTTTTCTATTTTTAAAGACCTTAGCACTATAATCATCCAAAACCTTATCTAACGTACTCATGAAATCACCTCCAAATATTTTATTTATATAGCTTCATCTCCAGCCTCTTCATTTCTTATTCTATATGCCTCATTAATTGGTATGATAAATATCTTTCCATCTCCAGGATTACCTTGAGAATTTACGTTTATAATTGTATCTACTACTTTTTTTACATCTTCATCCTTAACTATCAGCGTAAATAATCTTTTAGGTATCAACCTTCCAACTTCAGATATATTTTCAGCCATTGGAGAAACTGGAATTTCTACTTGCATTAGTAAACTTTCAATTAATGTTATATCAATTGATTTTTTCCCTCTTCCAAGTACCTTTCTGCAAGTAAAGGAAGGAAATCCAGCTTCTGCAAGAGATTCTTTAGTTTTGTTCACTTTGTTTGATCGAATAATTGCCATTACTTCTTTCATTTAACATCTCTCCTTTTTATAAGCCTTCTTTTCCACTGCTAATTGTAAAAGCAGTCTCTACAGGAGATACAAATATTTTTCCATCTCCAAACGCTCCCTTTTCTCCAGTTCTAGCATTTTTCATAATTATTTTTATTACATCATCTTTATCTTCATCTTTTACTACAAGTAAAATCATTTCTTTTGGAAGCTCATCATAATAAATATCTCCAACTTTTATCCCCTTTTGTTTACCTCTTCCGAACACATCCATCTTAGTAACTTCAGGAAATCCAGCTGATAGAAGTTCTGAAAGGACAATTCCTACCCTCTCTGGTCTTAAAATAGCACGAACCATTAACATATTAAGTACTCCCCCTTATATTTATACTTTGTAAATATTGAATTTTCACCTAAACTCATGGTATACTTTTATTGCAAATTTTATTTTGTAGGTATGCTTTAAAGTTTTCGTAGGCTTTTGCATATCTTCTTTTTTTATATATCCATTAAGCCATATTCCATTAATATCTCTTCTAATCTATCCTGTGACATTGGCTTAGGAATTACGAACAACTGATTTTCGTCTATTGCTTTTGCTAAAGCTCTATATTCATCTGCCTGATCTGCTGTATCATCAAATTCTATTACTGTTTTCTTATTTATCTCAGCTCTTTGAACCATATTATCTCTAGGAACAAAATGAATTAATTGGCTTCCAAGCTCTTTAGCAAATGCTTGTAATAGGTCTAACTCCCTATCAACTTTTCTGCTGTTACAGATTATTCCCCCTAGTCTAACTCCACCAGTGTTTGCATACTTTTGAATACCCTTAGCTATATTGTTAGCTGCGTATAGTGCCATCATCTCACCTGATGCAACTATATATATTTCTTGTGCTTTTCCTTCACGAATTGGCATTGCGAAACCACCACATACAACGTCACCTAAAACATCATAGAATACATAATCTAAATCATCTGTATAAGCACCTAGTTGCTCTAGCATATTGATTGATGTGATTATTCCTCTGCCTGCACATCCAACTCCTGGTTCTGGTCCACCTGATTCAACACACTTAATTCCACCAAATCCTGGCTTTAATATTGAATCAAGATCAACATCATCCCCTTCTTCTCTTAAAGTATCAAGAACACTTTTTTGAGCAAGTCCTCCTAGTAGTAATCTTGTAGAATCTGCTTTTGGGTCACATCCAACAACCATTATCTTCTTTCCCATAGTTGCAAGCCCTGCTGTTAAGTTTTGTGTTGTTGTTGATTTACCAATTCCACCCTTCCCATAAATAGCTACTTGTCTCATATTACCTTCCTCCTCTTAAAAATAATATTTATCTATAAACTCCTCCAATTATATGGAATAAATTTATATATCTTATATTTTTTTCTATAATAGAGTAAATAAAAAAGAAGTCCGCAATTTAGTAAAATACTAAAATTGTAGACTCCTTTGTCTTTAAAAAACAGACTTCCTTGCCCAATTATATTTTTAATAATAATTAATAGTTTTTAAGCAAATTCTATTAACAATAGTCATATATTTTTGTTTTTTTCTCAAGAATTATTTATATTTTTTATGCTAACATATAATTTTTCCATTTACAATAGATATTTTTCTAATTTTTTTATTAGTTTTTTTGTTAAAGTTAACAAATATAATATTTATGCCAATGTAAACATTTATATAACTTTCATATTTTTTCATAAAATAAAAGCTGTCACAAATATTTTGTGACAGCTTTTCTATAACAATTATTCTACAACACTAACTTTTAATAGGTTAGTAGTTCCTATGTTTCCTGCTGGAACTCCTGCAGCTAACACTACAGTTTCTCCCTTATTAACCATTCCTGCTTGTTCAACTACTTGAACTGATTTATCCATTATATCATCTGTTGAAGTTAGTTTTTCAGAAACTATTGGATAAACTCCAAAGCTTAATGCTAACTTCTTAGCAACAGTTTCACATGGTGTAACTGCTATTATTGGACAATCTGGTCTACATTGAGAAATTCTTCTTGCTGTAGCACCTGATTGAGTTGAAGATATTATAGCTGCAGCTTTTAATTCATGAGCAGCATTGCAAGCAGCTCTTGAAATAACTCCTGCTATAGCTGGTATATGTTTCTTAGCTGTAGATCTAGCCATTTCATAGCTTAATTTCTTTTCAGCTTCTATAGCTATTTTAGCCATAGTTTCAACTGCTTCTACTGGCCAGCTTCCGTTAGCTGATTCTCCTGAAAGCATTATTGCATCTGTACCATCTAATATAGCATTTGCAACGTCTGAAACTTCTGCTCTTGTTGGTCTTGGATTTCTTATCATTGAGTCTAACATTTGAGTTGCAGTTATAACTGGCTTACAAGCAGCATTACATTTTTCAATTATCATTTTTTGAACTGCTGGTACCTTTTCTATTGGAATTTCAACCCCAAGGTCTCCTCTAGCAACCATTATTCCGTCAGAAACTTCGATGATTGAATCTATATTGTCAACACCTTCTTGGTTTTCTATCTTTGAATATATTTCTATGTCGTCTCCGCCATTTTCCTTTAATATTTTTCTTATAGCTAAAACATCTTCAGCTTTTCTTATAAAGGAAGCAGCTATTAGGTTTACACCTATTTCACAACCAAATTTTAAATCACTTGCATCTTTTTCTGTCATTGCTGGTAACTTAATTGAAACTCCTGGAACGTTAACTCCTTTATGAGTACCTACTAAACCTGTATTTTTAACAACACAGTCAATTCTATTACCTTCTACAGATTTAACTTCTAGTCCAACTAAACCATCATCAATTAATATGATGTTTCCTGGTTTAACATCATTTGCTAGTCCTTCATAAGTTACAGAACATTTAGTAGTATCACCTACTACATCTCCACCAGCATATATTGCGAAATTTGATCCAGCTTGTAATTCAACCTTGCTTGGTTCAAATTTTCCTGTTCTTATTTCTGGTCCTTTAGTATCAAGTAATACAGCAATTTGCTTGTTGTATTTCTTAGCTAATTCTTTAACTTTATTAATTCTTCCTGCGTGCTCTTCATGATCACCATGTGAAAAATTATGTCTTGAAGCATTCATTCCTGCTTCGATAATTTTAGAAAGTATTTCGTCACTTTCACTAGCTGGTCCAATTGTACAAATAATTTTCGTTTTTCTCATAGATAACATTCCTCCGTTTTCTTTTCCAAAATGCATTAAATAATAAAAATAAAAAATAAATATTTAAAAAGCTCTAGGCTCTTAAACCAAAATTAATTTGATAATGCTTCTGATATTTTAAATAATTGGTCATCAAACTTTCTTTCCATAGCTAATGCTTCATCTATATCATCATCGATTACTTGATTGTTTCTTAATCCAATAACTCTTGCTGTTTTTCCTTCTAGTAAAACTTCAACAGCTCTATGTCCAAGTCTAGATGCTAGTACTCTATCAAATGCTGTTGGACTTCCACCTCTTTGAATATGTCCTAATATAGTTGCTCTAGTTTCTATTCCAGTTATTTCTTCAATGTATTTAGCTAGATCGTCTGCTCCGCCAACACCTTCAGCAACTAGAATTAAATTGTGCATTTTTCCGTCTTTTTTACCTTCAAGTATTTGTCTGCATAGTTCATCTCTGTCAAATCCTTTTTCAGGTATTATTATTGATTCTGCTCCACCAGCAACACCAGCGTATAAAGCTAGATCTCCACAATTTCTTCCCATAACTTCTACAACAGAAACTCTTTCATGAGAAGTTGAAGTATCTCTTAATTTGTTTATTGCATCTAAAACTGTATTTAATGCTGTATCAAAACCTATAGTGAAATCTGTATAAGCAAGATCGTTATCTATAGTTCCTGGAAGTCCAACTGTTTTAACTCCTAGTTTTGATAAAAGTTTTGCTCCAGTGAAAGATCCATCTCCACCTATAACAACTAATGCATCTACTCCATAAGTCTTTAATATTTTAGCTGCTCTTTCTCTAACTTCCTCTTTTTTAAATTCTAAACATCTAGCTGTTCTTAAAACTGTTCCACCTCTTTGAATTATATCTGAAACTGAACGTCTATCCATTGGAGTAAGTTCTCCATTAATAAGACCTGCATATCCTCTTTGTATTCCTACTACTTCTAGTCCGTTATGTATTGCTGTTCTTGCTACTGCTCTTATTGCTGCATTCATTCCTGGTGCATCTCCACCACTTGTTAATATAGCTATTTTCTTCATTTTATTTGCCTCCTTATACTTAAGGGACGCACAAAGTCCCACATATGTTAAATTTTGCCCACCCATTGTACAAAAAAATATTTCATCATATTTTTTTCACAATATAATGTCTAATATATAAATTTCTCCAAAATTCCTAAAAAATCTACAGATACTGAGTCAAATATATTTTACTTAATGTTTGAATTATTTTCAAGTTATTTTCATATAATTTAAAATGTTTTAACACAAAAAAATTTTTTCACTAGTTTCATTAACTATATTTTATCCAACCCTATACTTTATTATGAATAAGTAATATTTAAATAAATTTATTTTAATTCAATAAATGTAATATTATTCTGTCTTGTGTAATCTTTGGTTAATAAGAGGATAGATGCTATATTATTCATATACAATCTATCCTTCTCTTATTTATTCAACTAACTTTACATTATCTTCACCAAACTTTTTCCTCAAATATTCTAGTGCCCCTTTTTCTGTATCAACCCAAAGTTCCCTAGCTAATCTATAGCTTTGTCTCTCTTTTGCTGCAAATATATAAAGAGGTGTTTCACCTTTAAAAT
Source organism: Clostridium sp. YIM B02551 (assembly GCF_022324735.1). NCBI lineage: Bacteria > Bacillati > Bacillota > Clostridia > Eubacteriales > Clostridiaceae > Clostridium > Clostridium sp. YIM B02551. Next base: position 110,302 of record NZ_JAKGTF010000005.1, read on the forward strand.
CATTTAATAAAATTTTTAATATCTTATTAATTTCTCTAGCTTTTTCCATATTTTCAACTTTCAGATAAATCTTATCTGAATTTATTTTTTCTAAAGGAGTTATATCTTCACAGAGTAACTTAGGAACATCTTCTTCACTAATACTTACTCTTCCTCTTATAATAACTAATGAATCTGTATTTATTAATTTATTTACCTTTTCTAGAGTTTTGGGGAACACAATAACCTCCATAATTCCTGTTAAATCCTCTAACTTAACAAATGCCATCATGGTATTATTTCTAGTTACTTTTCTACTTACTTCGCTAATTATCCCGCCTATAACTACTCTTGTCCCATCTTCTATTCCTCTATTACTTAAACTTTCCATAACAGGAGTTATTTCTGTATCCATGCCCTCTTCTAGAGTCTGATTTGTGGCTAATATCTTATTTATTGTGGTTGTAGTCTGCTGATTTAGACTCTCCTTATAATCATCTAGTGGATGACCGCTTAAGTATAAGCCTGTCATTTCTTTTTCCATTGCCAATATATGATTCTTCTTAAATTCATTTATTGGAGGATATGTTACTCCTGGACTTTCGATTTTTTCTTCTAATCCAGAAAATAGATTTATTTGCCCATCTATATTTCGCTTTTTATCTCCCGCTACAGAATCCATGACTTTCTCATATACTGCAAGCAATCTAGATCTATAAACTTTAAATCCGTCTAGAGCTCCTGCTTTGATCAAACTTTCTACTGCCCTCTTATTTATTGCTGAGAAGTCTTGCTTGCTTATAAAGTCTTGAAGTGAAATGTAATTACCTTTTTCTTTTCTTGATTTCACAATTGACTCAACGACATTATATCCTACATTTTTAATAGCTGCTAATCCAAATCTAATTGTGTGGCCCTTAACAGTAAATTTCGAAAAACTTTCATTTATATCTGGAGGTAAAACTTCTATTCCAAAGCTTTCAGCAAGATTTATATATGAAGCAACTTTTTCATTAGCTCCCATTATAGAGTTCAATGTTGCTGCAATGTATTCTACTGGATAATACCTCATTAAGTATGCTGTTTGATATCCTACAATGGAATATGCCGCTGAATGACTCTTATTAAATGCATAACTAGCAAAATCCATCATTTGGTCAAATATCTTATTCCCAGCCTCTTCTGATATTCCATTTCTTATACATCCAGGAACTTCAACATTTCCATTTTCATCTGTAATTCCATATATAAAATTCTTTCTTTCCTGCTCCATAACACTATGTTTTTTCTTCGACATGGCTCTTCTAACCATATCTGCACGTCCTAAAGAGTATCCACCAATCTTTCTAACTATCTCCATAACCTGCTCTTGATATATCATTACGCCGTAGGTTACATCAAGTATACTCTCTAATTCAGGGGTTATATAGCTTACTTTATCTGAATGTTTCTTATTTTCAATATATCTAGGTATTTGAGCCATAGGCCCCGGTCTATAAAGAGCATTTCCCGCTATAATATCTTCCACAGAATCTGGCTTTAATTCTTTCAAAAAGCTTATCATCCCTGGAGATTCGAATTGGAACACACCTACAGTTTTACCTTCTCCGAACATCTTAAAAACTTCTTTGTCATCCAAGTCTATTTTATCTACATCAATATCTACGCCTCTATTTTCTTTAATCATTTTTATTGCATCATTCATTACAGTAAGAGTTCTAAGTCCTAAGAAGTCCATCTTAAGTAGTCCTAGTTCCTCTAAAGTATTCATATCAAACTGGGCTACTATATTATCTTCATTTTTCTGTAATGGAACATACTCTACTAGAGGTTTAGATGCTATAACAACTCCTGCAGCATGTGTAGATGAGTGCCTAGGTAATCCTTCTAAGTCTTTACTTACATCAATAAGATTTTTAACTCTCTCGTCACTTTCATATAATGCTTTTAATTCAGGATTTAAATCAAGTGCTTTTTCTATGGTGATTCCTAGCATTGTTGGAATCATCTTAGCTATTTTATCTACCTCTGCATAGCTATAGTTCATAGCCCTTCCCACATCTCTGATGCAGGCTTTTGCAGCCATTGTTCCAAAGGTAATTATTTGCGATACATTTTTCTCTCCATACTTTTCTACTACATAATCAATTACTTCCTGTCTTCTTTCATAGCAGAAATCAGAGTCAATATCAGGCATACTTACTCTCTCAGGATTAAGAAATCTTTCAAAAATCAATCCATACTTTATTGGGTCAATCTTTGTAATTCCTAGAGTATAGGCAACTATGGAACCAGCTGCTGATCCTCTACCCGGTCCTGTTGGAATACCATTTTCATTTGAAAATCTGATAAAATCCCAAACTATAAGGAAGTAATCCACATATCCCATTTGATTTATTACTTGAAGTTCGTAATCTAATCTATCCACTAGTTCTTTTGCCTTAGGATGCGCTTCAGAATATTCCTTCAAGCTCTCATAATTATATGTTTTCTCGTATTCATTGAATTCATCATATCTTTCAATAAGTCCTTTAAAGCAAACATCTCTTAAATATTCAAAAGCATCCTGTCCTTCTTCCAATGGAAACTTAGGGAGCTTTGAGTTATGAAATTCATAATTAAAATTACACTCATCAGCTATCTTTAAGGTATTTTCTAATGCTTCAGGAACATATGAGAACATCTCCCACATCTCCTTAGGAGATTTTAAATAGAATTGGTCGGACCCATATCTCATTCTATTTTCATCATCAACTGTTTTTCCTGTTTGTATGCATAAAAGTATGTCGTGAGATTTTGAGTCTTTTTGCTCTATATAATGCACATCATTTGTAGCAATAAGTGGTATACCAGTTTCTTTAGAAAGTTTAATTAACCCCAAATTAACTCTCTTTTGTTCCTCTAATCCATGATCTTGAAGTTCTAAGTAGAATCCTTCTTTAAATATATCCTTATAAATTAAAGCTATTTCTTTTGCTTTTTCATAATTCCCATTATTTAAAGCTGAACTTACTTCCCCTCCTAAGCATGCACTAGAAGCTATTAATCCCTCACTGTGCTCTCTTAAAAAATCATGATCTACTCTCGGTTTATAATAAAAACCTTCAATTGAAGCTTGAGAAACTATTTTCATTAAGTTCTCGTACCCTACTTCATTCTTTACCAAAAGTACTAAGTGATGTGTATTATTTTCACTATCTACGTTTTTTATATGCATAGATTTTGGAACTACATATATCTCACAACCTATAATTGCTTTTATTCCAGCCTTTTGAGCTTCTTTATAAAAATTCACACAACCATACATAACACCGTGGTCAGTTATGGCTATGGACTCCATTCCTAATTCCTTTGCCTTATTTATCATCTTAGATATTTTCCCTGATCCGTCTAAAAGGGAATATTCTGTATGTAGATGCAAGTGACAAAATTTCTTCTCTTCCAATCTATCACTTCCTTTCTTAGAGTTTTAAGTTTTTCATTAAAAACTCCCTATCTTCTATTTTAGACAAAAATCGAACTAATTAAAATACTTATAAAGCAAAAAATCAGCCTAAGCTGATTTTTATTATGATTTATTTAATTATACCTTAAATATATCTACATTTTCTTTCATTACTACAGTCATTTCATTAAGCTCTTGTGAAGTTGCATATAACTCTTGTGATGATGCAGTCATTTCTTGGGTTGCAGATGAAATTTCTTCTGCCGAAGAAGATATTTCCTGAGAAATATTTGCTACTTCTATACTTTTCGTCACTATAATATCTTTTTGAGAATTAAGTAATTCAACATTTTCATTTGCCTTTCTTATTCTAGGCGCTATTTCTCTAATTGAAGAAGATATCTCTCTAAATGCTTCAATGGAACCATTGATAGCTTCCTCTTGATCTTGAAGCTCATCGTTCATCTTTTCACTGGTTGTTGAAATACTATTTGTATCCTTTAATATATTATTTGCTATGTTAAAGATGTTATCTGAAGCAACCTTACTCTTTTCAGCAAGCTTTCTTACCTCATCAGCTACAACTGCAAAGCCTCTTCCAGCTTCTCCTGCTGAAGCTGCTTCAATTGCTGCATTTAAAGCAAGTAAATTTGTTTGTTCAGATATTCCTTTTATCATCACTGTCATTTCATTTACTTTTAGCATATTGTTATTCATCAATTGTATTTTTTCATTGAAATTATTAAATGTGCTTTTCAATTCCTTAAGGCTATTTATTACCTTTTCCATTGAGACATTAGAATTATTGGCCTTATTATCAATCCCCACTGTCATTCTATTTATGTTTTCAAATTGACTGGTTATTCCATCAAGATCATTACTAAATTCATTAACCACTTCAACTATTTCTGATAATCTATCTGCTTGTCCCTTGCTTCCTTCTGCAACATTATTAATAGAATTTGCTACATTTTCAGTTGATGCCACAAAATCTACAGATGTGTTTGAGAGCACTTCTGACTTTTCATCTATTATTGAAGCATTTGATTTTATTAAAGTAATAATATCTGAAATATATCCTTGTGTAGTTCCAATTGCTTTCTCAATTTCAGCAATTTCATCATTTCTTCTTAAATGCTTTTCGTCAATTTTAAAGGTTAAATCTCCATTTGAAAGACTTTCAATATGCTTCTTTATTCTTTTAAGTTTTTTAGATATTACATTTATTATTATAACTGCTACAATTGCTGCTAATATTAAAGCAATTACTCCTACCATAAGTAGCCTATCAGTCATATTTCTTACTTCTTTTAGTATTCCTTCTTGATCTAAATATAGTCCGAAAGACCATCCTAATTCTTTTATTGAACCGTAAGCTATCATATTAGTTTTTGAATCCTGCTTATAGTTTTCTATACCTTCCTTGCCTTTAATCATATTGTTTTGAATTTTTACTAAATCACTGCTACCAATAGTTTGCCCAAAACTTTTACCTATTTTATTTTTATCTTTATATACTTCAATGTTTCCCTTTGAATCTATGATAACTCCAGTACCATTCTCCATAACATCTTTATTTACAATTCTATCAATCTCTGGTTCATATCTATTTACAACCAAAACTTTAGAAATACTTCCGTCTGCCACAATTGGTACTATGTATTGAAATATTATCTTTCCTTCTGAGTCTACTCCCGCTTTTCTAACTACTCCTTGTCCACCTAATGCTCCCTTAAAAAAATCCATGTCATCTATTTGTCCAGTGGTATCATCACTAAAAGTTACTTTTCCGTTTAAGTCTGCTATTCCAATTGAAATATGATCTTTTGATTTCTTTTGAGACTCTAAAAGATTCTTAATTAGCTCCCAAGAATCTCCATCCTTCAATATCTTATTATTGCTTATTCCCCACATATTAGTCAGATTCTCATTGATTAAGCTATTGATACTATTAGTCTTTTCTTTACTTAATACTTGCAAATATCTTTTAGAATTTTCACTAATATTCTTCTTTGATTCACTCATAGCAATATACGATAATCCAAGTACTAATAAAATTATAATTGTCATAATTGGAACAAGAAGCTGTACTTTTATAGTTTTGCCAAGTCTCATTTTTCATCCCCCAAGCTATACATAATAAATTACCAGAGTAAATTATTTATATTTTCATTTGATTCTCCTAGATTGTACAATGAAAAAAAGAAAAAGTGCATGTAAATTATGCACTTTTAACCTTATTTAACTTAGCGTAACATTTTTCAACAAAAACTTAATATTAATCAATTAAAAAGATTTGTTTTCTCTTAACTCTTCTGCTATCTTTTCAATTTTTCTAAGTCTATGATTTATTCCAGATTTTCCAACTGGAGGATCAAGCATTTCTCCCAATTCCTTTAAGGATTCATCTGGATAATTTAATCTAAGCTCAGCAATTTCTCTTAAATTTTGGGGTAATCTCTGTAGTCCTATTTGATTTTGAATTAATTTTATACTCTCCACTTGTCTCACTGCCGCATTAACTGTTTTACTTAAATTTGCTGTTTCACAGTTTACAAGTCTATTTACATTGTTTCTCATTTCTTTCATTATTCTTATATTTTCAAGTTCTAACAAGCAGGTATGTGCTCCTAGTATATTAAGGAGGTCTACAATCTGCTCGCCTTCTTTTATATATACAATAAAGCTGTTTTTTCTTTGTATAACTTTAGAGTTTAAGCTAAACCTATTAATTAATTTACTTAAGTCCTTAGCATATTCTTCACTATGTGTAACAAATTCTAGATGATAAGTCTTTTCAGGATTAGATATACTTCCACCGCCTAAGAATGCACCTCTAATATATGCTCTTGCCTTCTCATCCTCATTAACCATTTCTTGCTCTATTCCATAGCTTAATGACATAACAGAGTCTACTTCTTTAAATATTCCTGTTTCATACAACAAGTCCTTTACTCCCATCTCTTCTGTCATTACAATCATATATATATTATTCTTCTTTAAAGCATTCCCTTTCTTTACCATAAGTTTTGAGTGTATATCAAAATGCTCCTTAAGAAGAGAAAAAATCAACCTTGCTGCGCCTGGATTTTCTGTAGTAATCTTAAAGCTTATTTGTCTTCCGCTAAAAGCTAAAGTACCACTTACTTTCATAATAGCTGAAAGTTCTGCCAACGCTTCTTCTCTTGTAATATCTTGATATCTGCATATTTCGCCTTTAACTTTTGATGAAAATGATGACATAGTCTCTCCTTTCAAAATATTATTTTTAACCACAAAAATATATTTTATTATAGCATAGAGGATTTTAATAAGGAATTCTCATTTTAAAAATTTTAATCAAAGGGACGTATTGTTTGCCACGGCAAACAACACGTCCCCTTGGTTTAATAATTATATTTTTTTATTGCTCTCTTCCTTCAAACGTTGAGATAGATACATATATTCAATGATTTTCTTCTTATCAAATAGAAGTGATTTTTCCATAACTGTAGTCATTATTACTCTTGCTAATTCTTCATGATTGTGTCTTACAACATCATTTGTGTAGTTAATTAAATTTGCTTCTATTATTTCTATTCCCATTTTGTTTATTGCATCTTTATCTAGTGCAACTATGTCAGAACCTTCCTCTTTATATTTAGGCGAAAGATTTTTAGGTAATTTCTGAACATTTGCAATTACATAATCTACTATATCTCTTCCGCAGTGTTTATATAAAGTTTTTAAATGATCAGATACTTTAAACCCATCCGTTTCTCCTGGCTGAGTCATTATATTTGAAATGTATATCTTTAGCGCACTACTTCTTCTAACATTTGAAGCTATCTTTTTCACCAATAAATTTGGTAAAACAGAAGTATATAAACTACCAGGGCCCATTATAATTGCATCCGCTTCTCTGATGGCTGTTATGGCCTCCTTCAAAGGCTCTGCATCCTCTGGTTCTATCATAAGCTTTTTAATTTTACTATTTTGTTTTAATGCCTCTTCTGGAATTTGCGATTCTCCCTCAACTATGCTTCCATTTTCTAAGAGTGCCTTTAATCTCATATTCTCAAGAGTTACTGGCACAACCTTACCAGTAACTGCGAGTACAGAACTCATTTTCTGAACGGCATCCTCAAAGTTATCAGATATACCATCCATTGCAGCTAGAAATAGATTTCCAAAACTTTGATTTTTAAGTCTTCCATCCGTAAATCTATATTGTAGTAAATTCTCCATAAGAGGTTCCATATCTGCTAATGCAAGTATACAGTTTCTTATATCTCCAGGAGGAAGAATTCCTAAATCTTCCCTTAAATCACCAGAACCGCCCCCATCGTCAGCTACTGTTACAATTGCAGTTATATTAGAAGTGTAGTACTTTAATCCTCTAAGCATTGTAGAAAGTCCAGTACCTCCTCCAATTACAACAATTTTAGGACCCTTAATCAATAGTCTCTTTTCATAAATTAAGTTTTCAATCTTCTGAGAATCTAATGAAACTTTTATATATCCTTTATTAATTAATGCTATTATCCCTCTCATTACCTCTGTTGCAGATACATACAAAACAAATATTCCAGTTATATTTAAGAATATATAAAATACTTTATAGTAAAAATAATATGCTCTATGAAATGCTAACTCAGTAAATCCAAAGGCAATAAGTAGTACCCCAAAGATACCAAATAGTATCCACCTTTTCACCTTAATACCTGGCCTAAGCCAATCTAAAAACTTCATAGCTTCTTTGCTCCCTTATTTACATCTTCATGTATATCTCTATGTTCGATTGATGCCTTATAATTTAATTTATTTAATCTCTCATATATTTCATTTGCTATTGCTACTGATCTATGTCTACCACCAGTACAACCTATAGCGATGATAAGCTGTCGTTTTCCTTCCTTTATGTAATTCGGTATTAGAAATTTTATCATATCTTCTAGTCTCTCTAAAAAACCTTTTGTTTCTTCATGTTTAATTACATAATCTCTTACTGGTTTATCTATGCCTGAATATGGTTTTAATTCTGGTATATAGAATGGATTAGGAAGAAATCTAACATCAAACACCAAATCTGCATCTACTGGTATTCCATACTTAAACCCAAAGGAAAGTACTGTAGTTGAAAGCTGTCTTTCAACTTCTTTTCCAGTTCCATAATACTCATTCATCTTTTCTCTTAAGTCTTTGATTGCATACTTAGATGTGTCTATTATTAAGTCAGCTCTATGCTTTACTTCAATTAGTTTATTTCTTTCTAGATTTATTCCTGTAATTACTCTTCCATTTTGAGCTAATGGATGGCTTCTTCTTGCTTCCTTAAATCTTTTTACTAGGACATCATCTGATGCGTCTAAAAAGAGGATTTCATATTTAAATTCTTGTCTTTTCAAGTAATTCAAACTTTCAAAGATATCATCAAAGAATACTCCACCTCTTATATCTATAACCAATGCAACCTTATCTATTTTTCCTTCACTTTGTACACATGCTTCAGCAAATTTAGGAATAAGTTTAGGTGGCAAGTTATCAACACAAAAATATCCTAAATCTTCAAGATTTCTAGTAGCCTCGGTTTTTCCTGCTCCCGACAGTCCTGTTACAATTACAAATCTCATAAGCCTCCTGATTTCTTTTACACTAATTAAAAATCAGGAATTCACCGTCCTTTCTCAAAAGATTTTCTTGTATAAAATTATATCATAATTAGAGTTCTTTGTAGTTATATTTATATTAACTAAGATGACATTTATACTTTAAAACAATAAAAACTAGAGAGACTTAATAAAACACTTCAATCTCTCTAGTTTTTATTTATAAATTAGTATTATTTTAGGCTATTTATCTTCACCTAATATCCTAACTTCTGTATGGAGTTCTACCCCAAATTTTTCCTTCACAGTCTTTTGAACATGATGTATAACATCAATGATATCTTGAGCTGTTGCTTTATCTTTGTTTATAATAAACCCAGAATGTTTTTCAGATACTGCAGCTCCTCCTATTGAAAAACCCTTTAGACCTGAATCTTGAATTAACTTTCCAGCGAAATAACCTTCTGGTCTTTTAAATGTACTTCCCGCTGAAGGATATTCTAATGGCTGCTTCTCTTCTCTTCTTGACGTAAGTTCATTCACTCTAGCTTCTATTTTATCTTTATCACCATTAGCAAGTTCAAAACATGCTCCTAAGACTACATTTCCTTCTTCCATTACAATAGAACTTCTGTATCCTAGCTTTAAATCTTCCTTATTTAGCTTTATTATATTGAAATTATTATCAATAATTTCTGCCCATTTAATTACATTAGAAATCTCACCATCGTAGGCACCTGCATTCATAAACACAGCCCCTCCAACACTTCCTGGGATTCCACAAGCAAACTCAAAACCAGTTAAGGAGTTATCTAGTGCTAGTTTTGAAACATCTTTTAATAAAGCTCCACAATCTGCATATATTAAATTATTTTCTATTCTTATGTCTTTAAGATCAGTAAGTTTAATAACTACGCCTCTTATTCCACCATCTTTTACTAATAGGTTTGAGCCATTTCCAATTATATAATATGGAATTTTTTCTAAACTACATAATTTAACAATCTCTGCAACTTGTTCTTTTTTTCTTGGACTAACTAAAAAGTCTACAGGTCCTCCAACTTTAAAATAAATGTGTTCACTCATTGGTGCATCTATTTCAATATCAGATTTGTCTAATATTTTCTCCAGCGAACTTAATAGGTTATGGTATTGATTCATTTCAAAACTCCTCTTGTTTAGTAATACTCCAATATATAAGTATAATTAATATTTATAATTTTAACAAGTTTTATATTATGCGTTTTGTATTTCTCTCTAAATACATTATACGGTTTTGTTATAACTTGTGTTAAGGTTCCTATTATATTTTAATTGCCACTAAAGTACTTTTTTATACTTTCAGCTGCTTTTTTATCTATTCCAGGCGTTTCTAAAAGATCATCTATTGAAGCTTTTTTTATATTGTCTACACTTCCAAACTTCATAAGGAGATTCCTTCTTCTCTTTTCTCCTACAAAAGGTATATCCTCTAAAATGGAATGAAGGGTTCTTTTATCTCTTAATGATCTATGATAGGTTATAGCAAATCTATGAACTTCATCCTGTATTCTTGTTAGCATATGGAACAAATTTCCTCTTCTTGCTATAATAATTTCTTCATTATTATAAATAAGACCTCTTGTATTATGCTTATCATCTTTTACTAATCCGCATACAGGAATTTCAATTCCATATGAATCCAATACTTGAAGTGCTATATTAACTTGCCCTTTTCCTCCATCCATAAGAATCAAATCTGGAAAAACTGAAAACTTTCCCCCTGCTAATGTGAGCTTTCTTTCTTGAATCTGTTTTACTTCATCTAACCCATGACTAAATCTTCTTGATAAGACTTCTCTCATACTTTCATAATCATTTGGTCCCTGTACAGTTTTAATTTTAAATCTTCTGTAATCACTATTCTTAGGCTTTCCTTCTTCAAAAACTACCATAGTTCCTACAGAATCTACTCCTTGTATGTTAGATATATCATAAGCTTCTATCCTCATAGGCAGTTCATCTAAATCAAGCAGTTCTCTTAATTCTTCCAAGGAAATCCTATTTATTTCTTTCTCACTTAAAATCTTATCCTTAAATTTCTCTAATGTCATTTTAGCATTTTCTTCAACCATCTGCAAAAGTTCTAGTTTCTCACCTTTTTTTGGTATCTTGATCCAAACTTTAGAACCTCTTTTTATTGTTAAAAATTCTTCTAATAATTCTAACTCTTCAATTTCAGGTAGATAAATATTTTTTGGTATTTGTGCCGTTCCACCATAAAAACTAGTAATAAACTGATATAGTACTTCACTCTTGTTATAGTCTGCTTTGTCTTCAAAAACAAAATGTTCTCTTCCACTTATCTTGCCATCTCTTGAAAAGAAAATTTGAACACAACAATCTTTACCATCACAGTAAAGGTTGATGTAATCTTCATCTCCTTCTCTTACCGTAAACATCTTTTGTCTTTCTATTATGTTCTCTATAGCTAAAGCTCTATCTCTAAGCTCTGCAGCCTTCTCAAACTCTAATTCACTTGATGCTACCTGCATTTGTTCTTTAAGATCCTTTATGATCTTTGTATCCTTACCATTTAATATATCAATTATTTCCTTAATCATGTTTCCATAATCTTCTTTAGTCTGATATCCTGCACAAGGAGCTTTACATAGCTTTATATGATAGTTCAAACAAGGCCTAGTTTTTTCTCCTCCTTCTATTATGGATCTCTTACATGTTCTTAAGGGATATATCTTCTTAATTAAATCTATGGTTTCATAAACTGATGTGGCATTTACATATGGTCCGAAATACTTATTCCCATCTTTAGCATAATTTCTTGTTACATACACTCTAGGGAAATCCTCATTTGTCGTTATTTTAATAAACGGATAAAATTTATCATCCTTTAGCGCAATATTGTACCTTGGACTATATTTTTTTATTAGATTACATTCTAATAACAATGCTTCCATTTCTGAATCTGTAACAATATATTCAAATTCAGTTATGTTACTCACCATTTTTCTTACTTTCTCTGAATGATTTTTATTACTTTGAAAATATTGTCTTACCCTATTTTTTAAGACTTTTGCCTTCCCAACATAAATGACTTCTCCCAAGGAATTTTTCATAATATAAACTCCAGGTTTGTCAGGAAGGTTTTTTAAATGATACTCAAAGTCAAATATAGAAATCACCTCTTCCGTTTATTGTCCTAGTGAAGCTTTCAATACTGAACCCGCTATCTGTGCAGCAACTCCGCCACCAGCACCTCCATTTTCTACAATTACTGCTATTGCATACTTTGGATTATCTACAGGCGCAAACCCAATAAACCATGAATGAGGGTCTGTTCCCTCCACACTTGTTTCTGCTGTTCCTGTTTTACCTGCAGCATTTAAGCCTCTGAAAACGCCCCAATCTCTATTTATTCTTCCATCTATTAGGCTCTTCATATAATCTTTTATAATTGCATCATCCCCACTTGATATAGGATTTGCAATTTGTTTGCTCTGAATTTCTCTCACAGTTTTTCCATTCTTATCTACAACTTTATTTACTAATTTAGGTTCCATCATAATTCCATTATTTGCAACAGCTGATGCAATTAATGCCATTTGAAGTGGAGATGCTAAAATTGAACTTTGACCTATACCTGTTTGTGCTATATTCCCCTTTTCACTTGCATTTAATGTTGGAAAAGAGCTTTTATTAAATGCAATTCCATCTGAAGGCAGTGATTTATTAAATCCAAAATCCTCAGCAGTTTTCTTAAGCTTATCATTCCCTAATTCCATAGCTAGTGTTCCAAATACTACGTTTGATGAATACGCTAAAGCTGTTTTTAATGAAAGCGAACCATAAACATTATGGTCTAAGTTCCAAAGCTTGCTTCCATCTGGGAAATCTATTTTCCCAGTATCCTGGAATGTTCTACTTGTAACTCCAGGTATATTTTCCAATGCTGATGTTAATGTTATTATCTTAAATGTAGACCCTGGCGCATACATTCCTGAAACAACTCTATTTATTAGGGGGAAACCTGAACTAGCTCCCGAATTAGCAGTTTGCATTGCTTTATCTAGATTATTAGGATCAAAAGTAGGATTAGAAACTGATGCAACTATTTCCCCTGTTTTTGGATCTAGTACAACAACTGCTCCTTTACGGTTTCCTAATGCTTGCCATGCTGTCGTTTGAATCTTTGTATCTAAGCTAGTAACAAGCGAATTTCCTATAGCTTCTTCTCCTTGACTAGTTCGATTATTAAATACTTCCTTAATGTTTAGTTTACTTAAAATACTATTAATTGACGCTGATATTTTATCGTAACTTCTTAAATCTTTGTCATATAAATATTCTAACCCGCTTAACCCGTATTTCTCGTTTGAATATCCTAAAACATGTGAATATAAAGATCCATATACATACTTTCTTTCTTGAGTTAATGTTCCGGTCTTCTTACTTTCAGTAAGAGCTGTCATATTTCTATCATAAATGGTTCCTCTTAGAACCTTATTTCTTTCCGCCCATAATCTCTGATTTTCAGGTTTCTCAGCTATTGCAGGTGCCTTAAATGCCTGAAAGTATGCAATATATGTTATTAAGGCTAAAAGTAAGAAAGCGAACACTATCATTACTTTTTTTATACTTGCTTGTGTATCCTTCATCCTTTAACCCTCCTCTGATATTTTCTGAAGCATTCCTAATGCCAAGAAAATTGTAAGCATTGAGCTTCCTCCAGCACTTATAAGCGGAAGGGTTATTCCTGTAAGTGGAATAACTGCGAATACTCCTCCAATTATAACCAATACTTGGGATGCTATCATTGCGGAAAACCCTACTGCTGCTAGTTGAGAGAATCTATCTTCTACTTTAATAGCCGCTCTCATTCCTCTATAAAATAATAAGAAATATATTATTAATATTCCTATACCAAAAACCATTCCAAATTCTTCACAAATAATTGCAAAAATGTAGTCAGAAGTATTTACTGGAACAAATGCTGGATAGCCTTGTCCAAGCCCCGTACCAAACATTCCGCCCGAAGAAATAGAAAATAGTCCTTGAACTATTTGATAACTTTCATCATTGGCGTATTGCCATATATTCTGCCATATAATAACTCTTTCTCTTACATGCCCAAACAAATAATATGATGCTACTGCTCCTGCTGCAAATAGTACTAGACATATTAACACATACTTAACTTTTGATGATGCTACATAAAGCATCGTTACTGTGATTCCAAAAAACAAGAGTGCAGAACCTAAATCTCTTTGGAGCACCATACAGCCAATAGATGCCATACTAACAAGTGCCGGCTCTATTAATTGTTTGGCATCTCCTATTAAGTTTTTCTTATCTACATAATCCTTTAGAGATGTTCCTAAGTATAGTATTAGGAATATCTTTCCAATCTCTGATGGCTGTATACTTATTGGTCCAATTATTACCCAGTTCTTTGCTCCATACTGTACCTTTCCTATTAATAAAGCCATAGGCATAAAAACTGCTACTGCACCCAAATAATAGTACTTATATTTATAAAAGCGCTTAAAGTCAGGTAATAAAACTGTAATTAATACAAAAGAAGTTATACCCAATACGAACCATATAACTTGTTTTATAGCTGTTTCAGTATTCAGCCTATATAGTACAGCTATACCAATTACTGATAATATCACTGAGAATATCAATAAAAACTTATCTCCATCTGGGAAAAACTTTCTTACAACAAAGTGTGCATATGCTATAAGTAATAATACTACGCCTCCCATTATAAGTGCCCCTATATCAATAGGATCTTTTAATAGTGCCAAATCACCAAAAAGAGCTATTGTCAAAAAGTATGTCATAAATAGTAATTTTCTTTCATCTCTTACTGTATTCATTTACTCACCTCAATTAAATAACCCTGAAAACTACAGATCCTATTTTTAATTCATCATTTACATTTAGTTTTGCTCTGCCATCAATTCTTGAGCCATTTAAGAAAGTACCATTAGTACTTCCCAAATCCTCTACATAAAAATTATTATTTCTTATAAATAACTTTGCATGATATCCTGATACAAATGAATCTGTCAAAACTATTGAATTATCGTCTCTTCTACCTATAGAAACTGTGTCTCTAATATGAATAAGAGTCCCTTGCTTTAAATTTGGATTATCTCCTGATGACTCTACTTCTATTCCATAAGATTTTTGTCCTTTTTTTGAAGCACCTCGTCTTTTATTTCCACCTCTTATATCTTTATTCATAATCTTCAGTGCATAATAAATAATAATATATAATATTATAATAAATAAAATTGCGAAGGCCCCCGCTATCAGTTTTTGAAAATTCATGTACTCACCCCTATTTAATTACTTCAATGTTATATAATGCGAAACTTAAAAATTATTATATAATCTATTAATATTTCTTAATTATTGATTTTAAAACATTTTTATGATTATATTTATGATTATACACTAAAAATTGCCCTAACATTGTAGAACGAATGATATATTTATTAAATTAATCTAAAGAAAATAAGGATATCCTAATTATTTCGGTATATTACATATAAATAGGATACCCTTATTGATGTATTTCATTAAAATTCTATATTCCTAAATAATAAATCTTTGATTACTTATAGATACTTTTTCAAATACTTACCAGTATAAGACTCTTCCACCTTCACTATTTGTTCAGGCGTACCTGTTGCAATTATTGTACCTCCGCCATCTCCACCTTCTGGTCCTAGATCTACAATGTAATCTGCACACTTAATCATATCAAGATTATGTTCAATTACAACCACAGAATTTCCTGCCTCAACTAATCTTTGAAGTATCTCCACTAGCTTACTAACATCATCTATGTGTAATCCTGTTGTAGGCTCATCAAGAATATAAAGAGTTTTTCCTGTACTTCTCTTTGAAAGCTCGTAAGCAAGTTTGATTCTTTGTGCTTCTCCTCCAGAAAGTTGCGTAGAAGGCTGCCCTAATCTGATATACCCTAATCCTACATCATGTAAAGTTTGAAGTTTGTTTTTTATTCTAGGTAAATTTTCGAAATACTTTAGTGCTTCTTCTACAGTCATATTTAAAACATCATCTATATTTTTGCCCTTATATTTTACCTCTAAAGTTTCTCTATTATATCTTTTCCCTTTACATACTTCACATGGAACATATACATCTGAAAGGAACTGCATCTCTATCTTTATTATTCCATCCCCAGAACAAGCTTCACATCTCCCACCTTTAACATTAAAGGAGAATCTACCAGCCTTATATCCTTTCATCTTTGATTCCGTTGTTTGAGCAAATAGCTCACGGATTATATCAAAAACGCCTGTATAAGTTGCTGGATTTGAACGTGGAGTTCTTCCTATTGGACTTTGATCTATATCAATAATCTTATCAATTGCTTCATATCCTAGTATTTCTTTATGCTCTCCTGGTACTATATTAGATCTATTAATAGTCTTATACAAACCTTTGTATAAAATTTCATTTACTAATGTACTTTTTCCTGAACCTGATACTCCTGTAACCATAGTTAATGCACCAAGTGGGAATTTCACATTAACATTCTTAAGATTATTTTCTTTTGCTCCCTTAACAGTTATAAAATTACCGTTACCTTTTCTTCTTTCTTTTGGAACCTCAATCTTCTTTTCACCTCTAAGATATTGTCCAGTAATTGATTCCTTAGAAGTCTCAATTACACTAAGAGGTCCTGCTGCAACTATATTTCCCCCATGCTCTCCTGCTCCTGGCCCAATATCCACTATAAAATCTGCTTCTTTAATAGTATCTTCATCATGCTCTACAACTATTACTGTATTTCCCACATCTCTTAAGTTCTTTAAGGTTGAGATTAATTTATCGTTATCTCTTTGATGAAGTCCTATACTTGGTTCATCTAAAATATATAGAACTCCCATTAAATACGATCCAATTTGGGTAGCAAGTCTTATTCTCTGTGCTTCTCCCCCTGATAAGGTTCCTGAGTTTCTTGCTAAATCTAGATAATCTAAGCCAACATCTTTAAGAAATTGTAATCTGCTTTTGATTTCCTTAAGAATTTGTGCAGAAATGACCTTATTCTTTTCTGATAATTCTATGGAATCAATATATTTTAACTCATCCTTTACTGATAACTTTGTAAATTCATTTATATTTTTATCTCCAACAGTAACTGCTAATGCTTCTGGCTTAAGTCTTGCCCCTTTACATTTAGGACAATGATTATTGCTCATATATTTTTCTATTTCGCCTTTTATTAAGTCAGAGTTTGTTTCCATATACCTTCTCTTTAAAGAAGTTATTTCACCATCAAAACTATGAGAATATATTCCTTTAACTCCATCCTTAACATATTCCACTTTTAATCTTTCGCCTTTTGTTCCATAAAGCAGAAGGTCAACAATATTCTTAGGCAAATCCTTTATTGGAGTATTAAGACTAAAATCATATTTTTCACTTAATGCTTTTAAAACTGCAAAAGTCCAAGCATCCTCTTTTAATCTTCCTTCTCCCCAAGATGCTATAGCTCCCTGCATTATTGATAATGACTTATCTGGAATAACTAAGTCCTCATCAATCTCTAATAATGTTCCTAATCCATCACAATAATCACATTTTCCAAAAGGAGTATTAAATGAAAATAATCTTGGCTCTAATTCATCTATACTTATTCCGCAATCTGGACAAACGAATTTCTCAGAGAATAATATATCTTCTCCACCCACCATATTTATAAGAACAAGTCCATCTCCTAGTTTAAGTGCCATTTCTAAAGAATCAGTTAATCTTCTCTCAATGTCATCTTTTATAACTAGTCTATCAACTACAGCCTCAATGCTATGCTTTATATTCTTCTCAAGCTTTACTTCTTCTTCTGTTAAGTCATAAATGTTACCATCTATTCTTGCTCTAACAAATCCATTCTTTTTAATTAGTTCTAATACTTTCTCGTGCGTTCCTTTTCTTCCTCTAACTAAAGGAGCTAATACTTGAATTTTAGTTTTTTCGCCTAATGCTATTACCCTATCAACTATCTGATCTACTGTTTGCTGAGATATTTCCTTACCACATTTAGGACAATGAGGTACTCCAACTCTAGCATATAGCAGTCTTAAATAGTCATAAATCTCTGTAACTGTTCCTACAGTTGATCTAGGATTCTTGGAGGTAGTTTTCTGATCTATAGAAATTGCTGGCGATAACCCTTCAATATATTCTACATCCGGTTTATTCATTTGGCCTAAAAATTGCCTTGCATACGCGGATAATGATTCTACATATCTTCTTTGTCCCTCCGCATAAAGAGTATCAAAGGCTAAAGATGACTTTCCGGAACCTGAAAGCCCAGTAAAAACAACTAATTTATCTCTAGGTATCTCTAAATTTACATTCTTTAAGTTATGTACCTTTGCTCCTTTTATAATTATCTTGTCTTTCATTTTTTCCTCCTGAAATATATCTATCTTTTTGTATTCTTGCCTAAAGTCATTATGTAATTCAATTCATTTGAATATGAACACTTGTTCGTATAATTAATATTTTATATGTTTAAAACTTATTAGTCAATAATTATAAAAAAATAAAAAACACATCCACTTATATGATTAGTCATAAAAACGAATGCATTTTTTATAGTTAAGCTTCTATTAATTTAAATCTTACTCGCCCTTTTATAAAGTTAATAAGATTTTTATCCTCATTTATTATTTTTCCTAGGACATTTACATTTTCATTAGCACTTAAATCATCTTTAGTTATCTGCAGTTCTCCCATATACCTTTTATAACCTTCATTATCTATTGTTATACTTCCTTTATATCTTTCAATAGTATTTTCTTTTTTTATTATTGTACTATTGCTTCCTGCATAACTTCTAGACTCTTCAGCCCTAATTACATCTCTTGATTCGTCTCCCCTGCTTGTATAAGTTTTATTTAGTAATTCCTTATATCTTTCAGCACCGAATTCTTTATTATATCTTAGAACAATTATATTGTCTTTAAGATATGCCATTCTTTCTAGGGTTTCTGCGCATGCTTCTATATCTCCTATATACACATCATCTACATCATACTCATATAAAAGTTCAACTGCACTATTATACGTACTCTCATATCTATGGCTTTCAAGAGTTGGTAGTCCTAAAAATAGTGGGCCTCTTTTAAGCTTATCTCCTACCACATAAGCTGATACTTTTATTCCAAAACTTTTAATCATTTTATTCTTCTCAATAAAGTACACCTTATCAAGCCCTGTTTCCGGTCTAGGATAAAAATTATGCCAAGCTTCAATATTATTAAAATTTGCTCCTAATTCTTTTAAATTTACTATCTGCTCTCTTGTTAATGTACTAGCATTCAAGAATATTCTAATACCTTTAGATATTTCAGCGATTATCTCATCATCATATCCATAATCTATTCTTATTCCACTTATGCCTATATCATATATGCCTTTAATATCATTAATATCTAATCCCATTCTTTTAAAACTATCTGGTCCGAAATCCCCATATACCTCCATAGAATGCTTCTTTGCATATTCACATAGCCGTTTAAATAAATCTGGTTGCTCCTCCTTATTCCCATCCTCTGGTATATGTAGTGAAGTAAAAATTTTATCTATCCCATATTTTGATGCATCTTCAATTCTTCTCATATTATCCAGTTCATTTTCACTTAAATATATAGAAATTCCAAGCATATTCACCCTCCTATTTCTGAAATCTTAACTATAAATTTATAAGGATGAATAGTTAAATTCCATTCATCCTTACATTTTATTAATTAGTCATATAATCTTTCAACCATCTCTTCTTTAAATCCCCAGAAGTAAGTTATTATAAAACCTGCTACATAAGAGATCAAAAGACCTATAAAATATGCTAAATATTTATTTTGTGCAACAAGAGGAATTAACGCTAGTCCAGAAGGTCCAACTGCTATAGCTCCTAGCTTATATATTGCACACCAAGCTCCACCAAAGCCTGCACCTATACATGCTGATATAAATGGTCTTCCAAGAGGTAGAGAAACTCCATATATTAATGGTTCTCCAATACCTAAAAATCCAACTGGAAGAGCACTTGCTATTCTATTCTTTAATGACTTATCTTTAGTTTTTACATAGATAGCTATAGCTGTACCAACTTGGCCAGCACCTGCCATTGCTAATACTGGAAGTAATGTTGTAAATCCATCTTTTTCAATAAGTTGTAAATGAACTGGAGTTAATCCTTGATGTAGTCCAACAGTTACAAGTGGTAAGAAAGTTGCACTTAAAATATATCCTCCAAGAGCACCTAATTTATATAAGCAGAAATCTACAAGGAACCAAGTAATAGCATTCATAATAAATCCTGATAAAGGCATAATAATTGCGATTGTTATAAATGATCCTACTAATATAGTAACTAATGGTGTTATCATTAAATCTAGTGAATCTGGTATATACTTTCTTAAGTACTTTTCTATTACACTAAATATATAAGCTGCAAGAATAACTCCTAATACTCCGCCTAAACCTGTAGCAATTTGTAAGTTGAATCCGAATATACTAAAGGTTTTTAATTGAGTTAATGCAGGTGAATATATAAGTAGACCAGCAATACCTCCAATTACACCAGTTCCACCAAATTCTTTAGCTGCATTTATACCAGTAAATACTCCTAAAGCTCCAAATAATAGTCCTCCAATAGTTTTTAATAATATAAACCAAGATGCATTAATAACACCTTTATCTATTACTCCTGCTGTAGCCATATTTGCTATAACATTTGAAATACCTAAAATTAATCCTGATGAAACGAATCCTGGAATTAATGGAACAAATATATTTCCTACTATTTTTAATATTTCATGCACCTTTGTATTTTGCTTTTTCTTATATTTATCTTTAGTTTCCTTGGCAAGGTTTTCATTTAATGCAGCATGTTTCACATCAGATGATTCCTCCACTGTGCCACCTTTCATTTCAACTAGTTTTCCAAATTCATCTGCTACCTTTTTAACTTTTCCTGGGCCAATTACGACTTGAACAGTTTCATTTTGTATAACTCCAAGAACACCATCAATTTTTTTCAACCCATCAAAATCCACCTTTTCAAGGTTCTTAACTTTAATTCTTAATCTGGTCATACAATTTGCATAACTATCTACATTCCCACTTCCGTTTATTTTCTTTAGAATCTCCATTGCAAGTTCTAAATTTGTCATTTTTTACACTCCCCTCTTTAATTGTTTTTGAAGTTTTTGAATATAAATCTTGCTTATATTCAAAAACCTTTTTTTAATTTAATGATTCTATTGCTTTAGCTATGTAGCCTGAATTTAGTAATAATAGCTCTTCTGCTTTTTCTTTTTCTAAGTTCGAAATAATCATCATAATTGAAAGCTTAACATTATAGTTAGTTTCTTGAAGTACTTCCTCAGCTTTTTCTCTACCAACTTCAGTGGCTTGCATTACTATTCTTTTTGCACGTTCTACTAGCTTTTCATTAGATGGGTTTACATCAACCATAAGATTTCCATAAACTTTTCCCATCTTAATCATTACTCCTGTTGATATCATATTTAATACTAGTTTTTGGGCTGTACCAGCCTTCATTCTAGTTGACCCAGTTACAACTTCTGGACCTACCACTGGTGCTATTGAAATATCAGATATCTTTGCCATTGGTGAATTAGGATTGCAAGAAATTGAAATAGTGCTAGCACCTATGCTTCCTGCATATTCTAATCCTCCAATTACATATGGAGTTCTCCCTGATGCTGCAATTCCTACTAAAACATCTTTATCTGTAAGTTCAATATCTTTTAAATCCTTTACACAAAGTTCCTTAGAATCTTCGGCTCCCTCTTTAGCCTTAAACATTGCATCTCTTCCACCTGCAATTAGTGCTAATATTACGCCATCACCGACCCCATAGGTTGGTAAACATTCTGAAGCATCTAAAACTCCTAAGCGTCCTGAAGTTCCTGCACCACAGTAAATAAAACGTCCGCCTTCCTTAACCTTACTGGAGATTAAATCAACTGCATCTGAAATTTTATTTAATTCCTTTTCTACTGCTAATGGGACTGTTTTATCTTCATCGTTAATTAATTTAAGCATTTCTAATGTTGTTACTGAATCTATTTTCTTAGTATTTTCATTTCTTTTTTCTGTTACAAGTATTTCTAAGTTAATATCACTCATTTTTTTCACCCCCGTTTACTGTTTACATTTATAATTATATACTATTGAAATATTATTTCAAGTATTTTTATTTATTTTTGAAATTTTATTTTACGTTATGTAAAAAAGAAAGCACCTTCAGTTTAATTTCTGAAGATGCTTTTGAAATATTATTTCAATTTTTCAACTGCTTTTCGAGTTTCTAGAAGACTATTTTCAACTTTATCTAGATTATCAATTGCGACCCCTAAAAATAATGTATCTGTTATTATAAGCTGGGCCACCCTCGAAGATATTGCACCAAAACGAATTTGTTTCTCAGCATTAGGTACCTTTAATGATATATCACTCATACTTGAAAGAGGATTTTTATTGCAGCTAGTAATTGCTATAACTTTTGCTCCTTTTTCAATAGCTATGGATATACTTTCGTTTACTTCCTTTGTTTTTCCTCCATAAGATATTCCGATAGCAACATCTTTCTCTGTAATATGAACTGATGATGCTAATTGCAAATGGCTATCCATAAAATAAACCACTCTTTTATTTATTCTTGCAAGCTTATACATAAAGTCCATAGCTACTAATGAAGATGCTCCTACTCCAAATAGATATACGTTTTCAGCTTTACGTATAATCTCTATAGCCTCTTCTAAATCCTTGAAATTTATCAATCCTTGGGTTTCCTTTATTGATGTAACAGCTTTATTAACTAATTTATCAGTGATATCTATAATTGAATCCTCTGAAGATATAATCGCATCAAAATTATCATCATAGTTATTAGTAATTGTTTTCGCAATTTCTATTTTAAGCTCTCCAAAGCCACCAAAACCAAGTTTTCTAGAAAACCTTACTACAGAGGCCGCAGATGTTTCTGTTCTTTCGGCTAATTGCTGCGCTGAGAAGTTAATTACTTCTTCAGGGTTCTGTAATATATAATCACTTATTTTTTGTTCTGCCTGAGTAAACTCTGTTGCATATTGCTTTATACGTACATAAAATCCCATAATCTCCTCCTGGAATTTATAAATTATTGTTATTTGAAAAAAGTTTAATATTTAACTCATTTTAACATACCATGGCCTTTTTTGTATATTTCTGATTTCTTTATTTAATACTATTTTTAAAGGTCTTTATATTTCTTATTCTATTTTCATATTCTCTTCACATAAAATTCATATCTTTAAACTATTATGTTCTTGTCTATTATTAGCATGATAATTTTTTCGGATTTTAATTTTATCTACTATAACTTTTGACATAGAAATGAAACAAATAACGATTATACTTTTTTGTAGATATAATACAGGAGGATATTTTATGAATAAGAGAATTGAGTATTTAGACATTGCAAAAGGAATATTAATAATTACAGTAATTTTATCTCATAGCCCTTTCGAGTATGCCCAATATATGTATTGGTTTCACATGCCTGCATTCTTTATAATTAGCGGATTACTTTATAGGGATGGAATTAACTTCAAAACTCAATTTCTGAAATTTTATATACCATATCTTTGCTTTTCAGCTATTGATATAGTCTTTGATTTTTTAATTTCTCCTGATATGGCTTCATTTAGTAACTTTATTCAATCTTTTAATAATCATATATATAGCGGTAAAGCTGCCTGGGGAGTTTTTTGGTTTATACCTGTTTTATTAATAAGTAAGTTTATATTTTCAAAATTAAAAACCCATTTTAAAACACCCTATGTTATTGCAATAATCTCTATTGGATACATAGCTGCTCATATATATTCAATAAAAGTTATTCCAAATGAAATAACAGATATAACTGAGAAGTACTGGTACCCCTTAGACATGGACGTAGTTCCTATTGCATTAGCATATTACGCCATAGGTTTTTATTCTAAGAATATCCTACAATACTTAGTTACAAAATCCTCAATGATTATTAGCGGAATCATGTGTTTCATATTATTTCACATAAATTCTACTCAAAATATTTATTATTATATGAATATTAAGGATTCTTATTTTAAATCTATCCAATGGGATTTAATATATCCTTTATGCTTCACAATATTTATACTAGCATTTAGTAATAATTTATATAATGGTCGATTAAAAAGATTCCTTAATTACTGTGGCAAAAACTCATTAATTATAATGTATCTACATCGTCCAGTTGGTAATTTACTTTTGGATAAAATTCCTTCTTTAGGCTGGATAAGTTTCACTGTTGCTGGCTTAGGCTTCGCATTGTTATTTACTTATGTAGTTGATAAATATAGTGTAACAAAAACATTATTTAAAGGAGTTTTACCTGAAGGAGGATTACATTTATCATTAAGCAACTCTCATTCTTAAAATACATTAATTAAAATAGTTAGCATATAAAAAATGGAAGGTAACCCTTCCATTTTTATCTATTTTGACTCTAATTTTTTTATCATATCTCTTAGTTCAGCAGCTCTTTCAAATTGAAGATTCTTAGCTGCCTCTGCCATCTCAGCTTTATATTTTTTAATAAGTTTCTTTGGATCTTCTATTCTTTCCTCTAAAGATAATGCTGCTATGCTATAAGTTTCTTGTTCCTCTGCACTCTTAGTTGCTTCAATAACATCTCTAACATCTTTAATAATAGTTTGAGGAGTAATTCCATGTTCTTCATTGTACTTCATTTGAATTTCTCTTCTTCTATTAGTTTCTTTTAATGCCTTATCCATAGAATTTGTTATTCTATCTGCATACATAATAACCTTTGATTCAGAATTTCTTGCAGCTCTTCCTATGGTTTGTATTAATGAAGTTTCTGAACGGAGGAATCCTTCTTTATCAGCATCTAATATTGCCACTAAGGCAACTTCAGGTATATCTAACCCTTCTCTTAATAAATTAATACCTACGAGAACATCCACTTCTCCTAGTCTTAAACTTCTTATGATTTTCATTCTTTCAATCGTTTCTATATCAGAATGCATATAAGTAGTTTTAACGCCTAAATCCTTCATATACTTAGTTAAGTCTTCAGCCATCCTCTTTGTTAGTGTTGTTACCAGAACTCTAAAGCCTTTACTTATAGTTTCATTAATTTGGGCATAAAGATCATCTATTTGTCCTTCTACAGGTCTTACTTCAACTACAGGGTCTAATAATCCAGTAGGTCTTATTATTTGTTCTGCTATATTAGTTGAATGATCAATTTCATAAGCTGCAGGAGTTGCCGATACAAATACAACCTGATTTATTTTTTCTTCGAACTCTTCAAATTTTAATGGTCTGTTATCATAAGCACAAGGCAATCTAAACCCATACTCCACCAAGGATTCTTTTCTACTTCTATCCCCTGCATACATTGCTCTTACTTGAGGAAGTGTTACATGTGACTCATCTATGAATAATAAATAATCCTCTGGGAAATAATCTATTAATGTTTTAGGTGAAGTTCCAGGTGCTCTTCCATCCAAAATTCTAGAATAGTTTTCTATTCCTGTACAATATCCCATTTCCCTTATCATTTCTATATCAAAATTTGTTCTCTGCTTTAACCTTTGGGCTTCAAGTAACTTTCCTTCTGCATTTAGTACTTTTAATCTTTCCTCTAATTCCTGTTCTATAATTCCTAATGCAACTTCTAACTTACTAGATGATGTAGCAAAGTGGGATGCAGGGAATATAGATACGTGTTTTCTCTCACCTAAAATTTTGCCTGTAAGAACATCAAATTCTCTAATTCTGTCAATCTCATCGCCAAAAAATTCTATTCTTATGCCCTTGTTAGAGGAAGATGCAGGAATAATATCTAATGAATCTCCCCTTACTCTAAAGGTTCCTCTTGCAAAATCTATATCATTTCTTTCATATTGAATCTCTATAAGCTTCCTTATTATTTCATCTCTTTCCTTTTCCATTCCAGTTCTTAATGAAATGGTAAGTGTTTTATATTCCTCTGGATTTCCTAATCCGTATATACATGAAACTGAAGCAACAATTATAACATCTCTTCTCTCAAAGAGTGCTGAAGTCGCAGAGTGACGCAGCTTATCTATTTCATCATTTATTGAAGCATCCTTTTCTATAAAAGTATCAGTTTGTGGGACATATGCTTCAGGCTGATAATAATCATAATAGGATACAAAATATTCAACTATGCTATCTGGGAAAAATTCTTTAAACTCTCCGCAAAGTTGAGCAGCTAATGTCTTATTATGAGCTAATATTAGGGTAGGTCTCTGTACCCTTTCTATTATGTTTGCCATTGTAAAAGTTTTTCCTGATCCAGTTACTCCAAGAAGCGTCTGTCCCCTATCACCATTATTCAATGCATTAACTATACTATCTATAGCCTCTGGCTGGTCTCCTGTCGGCTTAAATTTTGATTCTATTTTAAACTTTCCCATAACCGCCTCCTACGAACATTTGTTTGTATACATATATTTTATACTTTTAATTATTGCCAGTCAACTTATAAAATGATGTACTTAAATAAAAAATGTAAGCTTAAAATAATACTAAAGGGTTTTAAGTTTCCTATAAAAAACCCTATACCACATACTTCAAGCCTACACAAACTACTTTTATTAGTTTTAACTACTCATCATCTTTTTTCTTTTTTATATTTTCTAATATCTCTTGAAAATCATTATTTAATTTAACCACTTGTTCTTCTTTTACCATCTTTGGAACTAAAACTACTCCTATTCTCCTATTTTCATCAGGCGTAATTGTAAAGTCTTGAAAAGTTCCATTCAGTTTCTTTATTTTTAATTTTATATCCAAATAACTTTCCCTTACTATTTTGTAAATATCAAGTTCACTTTGGATATATTCTTCATTGACTTTTATAATTTTATCTCCGCTTCTTATTCCTAGCTTAGAAGCTTGAGAACTAGGCGAAACCTCAAGAATACATATACCTTGATCATCACTTATGTACATAGGCGCTGATTTTGCTTCCATAATATTCGAAAGTCTTATCATAGCTTCATGTGCTAACGGAGCAAAAATAACCACAATAATCTCTCCAATTAGACCTACCCTGCAAAGCTGAGATACTAATACCAGAATCATTCCATAACATAAAATGAATATTCCTGACATCATTGCTTTTTTTCGTTTGCTCTTAGTGAAAGTAATAGACGAATATCCTATCATCCCATAAAAAGGGAATAACCCTACTACTGCTTTCTTCAAAAACTCTAGTGTAGAATTATGATTTAAAAGCGGCCACCAATTTGGCGTATTAATAGATTCAGTACCAAACTGAGATGTGGAACTAGTAATAATCATAAAAATAGCTATAGGTAAAGCCCAATATCTATTTAGTGCAAATCCACCAAATATTTTCCCACTCTTATTAGTAAACACTGGGATAGCACCTCTGCTACCATCAAACATAACCAGTAATCCTTCAACAATGTGAAGTATACCCACAAAAATCATAAGATTAATTATACTTATATTTATCGGAGCTTTATCTCCATATATTTGATAAAGTATAATACTAATTATCCCTAATATTGAACCGCTATATGAAAAGCATACAAACTTTGGTCTATAAATCATCAATAAGATAGATAGTAAAAATACCCATTCAATTCCTGATTTTTCACCAAATAATACACCTGAATAGCTTAATATTAAACTGCCAATAGCTCCTGCAAAAATTCCAAGTACAATCTGAGACAATGTAAGTTCTAGGGGAGAGTTAATACTCTCCCCTATTATCATTTTTTGCATCAATGATACTTTTCTATTTTTAAAATAAAACATTACCCCGAGTAATATGAGCACAAAAAACATATAAGGCCCAAATATTGCATAAGCTACAGATCTCAATGTATACATAGTTAGATCCATAGTCTTCAATCCTCCTATTTAAGTTTTTCTCTAATTACATCCAAAGCTTTTTCAAACTGAGGATCTTTGCTTCTATTATATGGGCTTGTTTGCAACTCTGTTGGATATTCCACTTGAATATCTGGCATGATACCTGTCTTATGAATATTGTTTCCATTAGGAGTATACCATTTAGATATTGTTACTTTTAATAGAGTACCATCATTCAATTCTATTGGACTCTGTACAACACCTTTCCCAAAAGTTTTAGTACCAACTAAAGTTGCTGCCTTATAATCTTTAAGTGCACCTGATACTATTTCAGCTGCTGAAGCCGTTCCTTCGTCTGTAAGTACAACTAAAGGAGTATTGATAAAATTACCACCCTTAGATACAGATTTTTCTTCATTATTATATTTATCCTTAGTAGATACTATTACTTTGCTTTTATCAATAAATTGTGAAACTACATTAACTGCTGTATTTAAGTATCCACCTGGATTGCCTCTAAGATCTAGTATTATCCCTTTCATTCCCTTAGACTTCAAGGAATTTAAGGTGTCAATAAATTCTTGATCCGTATGTTCATCAAAAGAGGATATAGATACTAATGCAATTCCATTTTCAATTATTTCACCTTTAACAGATTTCACTGAAATAGTATCTCTAGTTATTGTTAAGTCAAAGGTTCCCTTACCCTCTCTACTTAAGGTAAGTTTAACTTTAGTTCCCTTTTCTCCTCTTATCATTGCTTTAGCTTTATCATATTCTTTTGCCGTAACATCCTTGTCATCAACTTTAAGAATTATATCACCTTTCATAACTCCAGCCTTCTCGGCAGGCGAACCCTCAATCGGAGCAACAATAACAAGATTATCATCTTTTATATCTAATTCAATTCCAACACCAGAAATATTCCCTTGCATACTTCCCATAAAGTCACTTGCTTCCTTTTTAGTCATATATACTGTATATGGGTCCTCTAGTGCTGCTGTCATACCTTTAATGGCTCCGTCAAGAAGCTTATCATCATCAATTTGTCCATCGTATTTTTTGTATAACTCATCTCTAATGGCAAAAAGTTTCTTATATTTGTCTATATCATTTATATTCTGAAAATCTTTAGCTAAACTCCCGCCTACTCCTGGAAGTGATATACCTCTAAATGCCATCTTATTTCCTAAGAATAAAGATAAAGCATTACTTCCAATAAATAGAACTATAAGTAAAGCAATAGCAGTGATCTTAAAAGTCTTAGAACTTCTTCTTTCATTATTATGATTATCTTCCATCTTGTGCCTCCATTCATAACCCTAATTTAAATTATACCCAGGTTTATATTATATTTTCATTATGGGGCATAATATGTATAAAATTAATAATTTTTTTAATCTTATACAACTAAGAACTTTCTTAGGGCAATTATACTACCAAAGGCACCTATAAGAATTCCACCTAATATAAATTCCCATGACATAGTGCTTAAAACATAGAATGGACTAACTAAACTTACTGTAATTAATTGTTTAGATAATAATGAGAATAGTGCCTTGTATGAAAAAAACAATACTATGTTTGAGAATATAGCTCCCACTAATCCAATAATCACACCTTCAATGATAAATGGCCATCTTATAAACCAATCTGTAGCTCCTACGAATTTCATTATACCAATTTCTCTTCTTCTTGAGAAAACTGTTAACTTTATAGTATTAATTATTAAGAATAATGAAACTGCTACTAATATTACAAATAAAACTACACCTACCCATCTTACTGCTTTAGTGAATGAAGAAATCTTATTTATAACATCTTGGTCGTTTCCAATATTCTCTACACCAGTCATACTACTTACTGAATTTGCTACATCTTTAGCATATTCAGGCTTTTCAAGTGTAACTAAAAAAGATGCTGGTAATGGATTTGTATCACTATTATATCCATTAAGTAAATCTTTATATTCATTTAATTGATCTTTAAATTTATCTAAAGCTTCTTCCTTGGATTCATAATTTACATCTTTAACCCCAGTTTGTTCTTTCAACTTAATTTGAACATCTCTTTGGTCCATCATAGTTATGTCATCTTTTAAGAATACTTTAATTTCTACTTTTGATTCTATATCTTGCACACCTTTTCCAACATTTAGTGCTGCTAACAAGAATACACCAAATATTAGTAAAGTCATTAATACAGTTGCCATTGAAGCCAAACTTATAGTTTTATTTCTTTTTATACTCTTAAATGCATCTACTATAAAATACTTAATACTACTTAATTTCATCTTCGTACCTACCTCTCATTTCATCTCTAGCTATTTGCCCTTTTTCAATGGCTATAACTCTTTTCTTCATAGTATCAACAATATCTTTAGCATGTGTTGCCATTAACACTGTTGTTCCTGCCCTATTTATATCCTCTAGTAAATTCATTATTTCTGTCGCAGTTTCAGGATCTAAATTTCCAGTAGGCTCATCCGCTATTAAAACTGCTGGATTGTTTACTATGGCCCTTGCTAATGAAACTCTTTGTTGTTCTCCTCCTGATAATTCAGTAGGAAACATTTTATATTTGTGCGATAATCCTACCAATGAAAGTACCATAGGTACTCTTCTTCTTATTTCTCTTGGAGAAGACTCAACAACTCTCATAGCAAATGCAACATTTTCATATACATTAAGAGTTGGTATTAATCTAAAATCTTGAAATACCATTCCCATTTTCCTTCTATAGTAAGGTATTTGATTTCTCTTTATATTTGATAAATCTGTCCCATTTACTGTTATCTTTCCCTCTGTTGGGTCTATTTCTTTCAGAAGCATTTTTATAAATGTTGACTTACCTGCCCCAGAAGGACCAACTAGGAATACAAATTCTCCTGTCTCTATATTTATATTAACTTTAGCTAAGGCTTTTACATTGTTATTATAAATTTTACTTACATTCTTAAATTCTATCATAAAAACACTCCTCAATTTTTTTTGTGTGATTTTTTACTATGATTATTATTTTCACTATAAAAAACATAAACACTTTTTTATTATAACATAGTTAAAATCCATTATAAAATCCAATTTTTTAAAGTTTTTTGTCATATTTAATAATATTACGAAAAAGTTCATACTAAACTTGGTGTATTTTGTTTGAAATTAAAACCATTACTTCAAAACTTTGTTATACTGTATAAAAAATCTGAACCCCCAAACGACTTCTTCATTAAAGTCATTTTTGAATTCAGATCCGTTCAAAATAAATATTCAATTTACATATGTACCTACTTTTTTTAGCCCTCAAGCATGGTAAATCCCTCTCCTAGCACCTCTCTAACATCATTAACCGTTATAAATGCTCTTGGGTCTATTTCTTTTATCTTGAATTTAAGCTTAATAAATTGACGTCTATTTACCACTGTAAATATAATTTGATTATTTGCTTTGGAGTATCCACCTGTTCCATCTAGCACCGTACATCCTCTATCAACCTCATTTAAAATATATTTTACAATTTCTTCACCTTTTGAGCTAATTATAAAGACTTGCTTACAAACATTAAATCCTTCTATAAACTTATCAACCATACTTCCAATAAGAAATACACTGATGAGCCCAAACATTCCTAAATCAACACCAAAAGTATAGATGGCAAGGATTGTAATTATAAAGTCAGTTATTAACAAGCACTTTCCAATATCTAAATGAAGATATTTGTTTATTATTTTAGCTATAATAGATGTTCCACCTGTTGATGAATTCTGAGAAAAAACCATAGCTATTCCTAATGATGATATAACACTACCAGCTACTGTTGCTAATACAAGATTGTGTGTTACTGCAGTTGGCGCTAGATATTTTTCTATAAGCCATAAAACTAGTGAAAGTCCAAAGGATGCATAAATACTTTTACCACCAAAATTTCCCCCAATTAATATAAATGCTAAAGCAAACAATATAATATTAGCAATTATTAGTATTAGTCCTGGAGATATCCCAAATATTTTGTTTAGAACTAATGCAAGACCTGAGATCCCCCCAGCAGCTATATTGTTTGGATAAAAAAAGTATTCTAATGATATTGCTGTAAGTAATATTCCTATAGTAATTAATAAGTTTTCTTTAAAATATTTTTTCAAACTGCAATGCCCCCTCTACTACAATTTACTGTAACTCCCCAAAACCTTCTCCTAAAACTTCATGAACTTCTCCTACTGTTATAAATGCTGCTTTATCTATTTCTTTTATATAATTCTTTAATTTAATAAATTCATTTCTACCTAACACAGTATATAAAAGAGCTGTATCATTTCCTGAAAAGCCACCTTTTCCTTGAATAAATGTACATCCTCTATCTAAATCTTTAATTATAAATTGGCTTATTTCTTTGTTTTTATCACTAATTATAGTAACTTCTTTACAACTCTTAAATCCTTCTATTACTCTATCAATTGCTAATCCGTTAAATATAACGCATAGAAGTGCATAAAGCCCTCTGTTCACTCCAAAAGTTACTGCACCTGCTAAGGTGACTAAAAAATCTACTGATAATAATGACTTCCCAATATCTATGCTTATATATTTATTAATTATCTTAGCTACTATATCAGTTCCTCCAGTTGAAGCATTAACATTAAAAATCATTGCCATTCCCAAGGATGTAACTATGGTTCCAAAAATAGCTGCTAACATTAAGTCTGTTGTTAATGCTGTAGGCTTTAAAAACCTTTCTACTACCCACATAATAAACGATAACCCAAAACTGGCGTATATTGTTTTAGCTCCAAAGTTACCACCAATTAATAAAAATGCTACTGCAAATAATATAAGATTTAATATGAATACTACAGTACCTGTTTTTAGCCAAGTCACATATTTAGTAAGAACTATTGCTATACCTGTTACTCCTCCAGCTGCAATATCATTTGGGATAAAAAAATACTCTAGCGAAAAAACAACTAATAGTATACCTACTGTAATTAAAAAATAGTCTTTTAATATATTTTTATTCATAATAACCTCCTATGGCAGTAGTGTTTGTAATTTATACTTATTCTATTTATTATTTTACTCTTTTAGCTTTTTATAAATACGATATAACTAAAAAATATCCAGCATTTAATATTTTAGCTTAAAAATTGAAAACAGTATAGCAAAATTTACATGCTATACTGCTTATTTCTATATAATCCAATTTATTTTTTTAAACTTAATGCCTTTTTAGCTGCTTTTACTACTTCTTCAGCTGTTAATCCATAAGCCTTTAATAATTCGTCTGGTTTTCCGCTTTCTCCAAAAGTATCTTTAACTCCAACTTTAATTACTGGAACTGGAACTTCTTCTGAGATTACTTCAGATATAGCTGAACCTAAACCTCCGATTATATTATGTTCTTCAGCTGAAACTATTGCTCCTGTTTCTTTTGCTGCTTTTACTAATAATTCATTATCTATTGGCTTTAATGTATGAATATTAATTACTCTTGTACTAATGCCTTCTGCTTCTAAAATCTCTCTTGCTTCAAGTACTACATCAACCATTATTCCTGTTGCAACAAGTGTAACGTCTTTTCCGTCCTTTAATGTCACACCTTTTCCTATTTGGAATTTATAATCTGCATTATCATTTATTATATTTACTGCTGCTCTTCCTAATCTAACATAACAAGGTCCATTAAACTCTGCAATTGCCTTTATTGCAGCATCAGTTTCTACTGCATCACTAGGGCAAATAACTGTCATTCCTGGAATACTTCTCATTAATGCTAGATCTTCAATTGCTTGGTGAGATGCTCCATCCTCTCCAACAGTTAATCCTGCATGAGTAGCACATACTTTAACATTTAATCTAGGATAACATATTGAATTTCTTATTTGTTCGAAAGCTCTTCCTGCTGCAAACATTGCAAATGTACTTACAAAAGGAATTTTGCCACAAGTTGATATTCCAGCTGCTACAGACATCATATTTCCTTCTGCAATTCCCATATTTATAAATCTATCTGCACAAACTTTTTGGAAATCTGCTGTTTTTGTAGATTTTGAAAGGTCAGCATCTAATACAACTATATTTTTATTATTTTGTCCTATCTCTGCTAATGTTTTTCCATAAGCTTCTCTAGTAGCAATTTTCTTACTCATTATTTTTCTCCTCCAATTTCTTTTAATGCTTTTTCACATTGTTCAACACTTGGAGCTGTTCCATGCCATGCTGCCTCGTTCTCCATAAATGAAACACCCTTACCTTTAACTGTTTTACATATAATTGCAGTAGGTGCTCCTTTTGTTTTTTTAGCAGTTTCAATAGCTGCTAATATTTCTTCATAGTTATGTCCATCGATTATTATTGTTTTCCAACCAAATGCTTCATATTTTTTATCAATTGGAGCTGGATTCATTACTTGATGTACATCTCCATCTATTTGTAATCCGTTGTAATCTATAAATATAGTTAAGTTATCTAATCTGTAATGAGCTGCACTCATAGCTGCTTCCCACACTTGTCCTTCTTCTAATTCTCCATCTCCTAAAAGTGCAAATACTCTATAATTTTTATTATCAAGTTTTCCAGCTATAGCCATTCCAACAGCAGCTGATATTCCTTGACCAAGTGATCCAGTTGACATATCTATTCCTGGTAAGTCATTCATATTAGGATGACCTTGAAGTCTTGAACCAATCTTTCTTAATGTTTTTAATTCTTCAACTGGTAAATATCCTTTTCTTGCTAACGCAGAATATAAAACTGGCGCTGCATGACCTTTTGATAATACAAATCTATCTCTATCTGGATTATTTGGATTTTCCGGACTTATATTCATTTCGTTAAAAAATAATGTTGTAACTATATCTGTTGCTGATAGTGAACCACCTGGATGTCCTGATGCTGATTCTGTTAACATAGTTACTATATCTTTTCTTATTTCTTTGGCTATACTCTGTAATTCTGATATTTTATTACTCATTTTTGCCCTCCTGATTAAAAAAATTAACTTAATAAAGATTACCTTTTTTCCTAAGTCATTATATCATACAATTTTTTCTTTGTACATAATATTAGTGTATATGTGCTATGTTTTTTATACCTTTTATTTATATGTGCTATACTATTTAAAAATACTATAATCCAAACACACACCTTATCATTGCTTCTGAGTATCTAAAAAAACAAATAATGTATCTTTATATTATAGAAAAAAGGATTTTTTTATCATATTAAAACTTTATGTAGCTATATATATAATTTTTCCTCAAGTATATTAATATATGTAGATTAAATTTTTCTCCCTTTAGATAAAAAATCCTCAAGCTCAAAATGCTATAAATTCTTAAATAGCAAAAAAACTCAGCCTAAACTGAGTTTTTCATTGTATATTGTTTAATTTTTATTATAATCTTCTAAATAAGCCCTAAACTTATTACTAATGCCTTGCTAACCTTGTCCATATCAGAATCTGTCATATGCCCTATCTTTTCTTTTAATCTTCTCTTATCTAAGGTTCGTAATTGTTCAAGTAAAACAACTGAATCTCTATTTAAGCCATATTCTTCTGAAGAAATTTCTACATGAGTAGGTAACTTAGCTTTATTAATTTGAGAAGTAATAGCTGCTACAATAACTGTAGGACTATACTTATTCCCAATGTCATTTTGTATAATTATAACTGGCCTTATACCACCTTGTTCTGAACCTATAACAGGACTTAAGTCGGCATAAAACACATCTCCTCTTTTTACTACCATTGTGGTCATATGTCTATCACACTCCGCATAACCAATTCTCGTAATAATCGGTTTCTTCTAGTGAACCTCTAATACAAGTCTCGGCTAGTTCTAAATTAATTTCGGCCATTTCACCATAGCCTTTTGAAAGCTCTGCTTCTGAATAAATCATTTCTTTGCCTTCAATATATAATATTAGATTACCATCTGTATATTTACAGTTTTTTTCAATATTTACGGATAAATTTAAATTTTTCTTTGATAGAGACATAACCATTCCTCCTAGGTAGAAAAAGAGATTATGTATTAATTATATTACAAATTATGTCACGTTGTCAAAGATTTCGACCTTTGTTTCTCTATTTATTTTTTTCAAATACTACACATAGTTTCTTATTTTGACAATTTTTCCATCTCTGATGTAAACTCTTGGAACTCTTCTGCCTATCATACAGATTATCTCATAATTGATAGTATCTAGAATCTCAGCTAAGTCATCAGCATTAAATTTAGCTTCTCCTTGTTCTCCTAATAGAACAACCTCATCACCAACACTTACTTCTCCAACATCTGTAACGTCAACCATGACTTGATCCATGCATACCCTTCCAACTATAGGAGCTAATTTCCCATTAATGATAACTTTCCCCTTATTTGAAAGAGCTCTTGTATACCCATCTGCATATCCTACTGGAAGTGTTGCTATAATACTTTCTCGTTCTGTTTTAAATTTTCTTCCATAGCTTATATACATACCTTGAGGCAATGTCTTTAAATGTGCAATTGAAGTTTTCAAAGTCAATGCAGGTTTTAGATTAAGCTTATCTTTAAGAACTTCATCTGATGGATAATACCCATACATTATTATGCCTGGCCTTACTCCATCAAAATAAGTTTCTTCCATATCCATTATAGCTGCACTATTAGATACATGTTTAACATTAAATTTAATTCCTTCTTGTTCTAATCTATTAGTAAAATCATAAAACAGCTTTAATTGATATTTAGTATAACTTTTATCAGTTTCATCTGCTGTGGAGAAATGAGTAAAAATGCCCTCCAATATTATATTGGGAAGCTTGCTTATCTTTCTTACAATTTCTAATCCCTCTTCATTTGGTAATATTCCAATTCTCCCCATTCCTGTATCTAATGCTATATGAATTTTTATATTTCTCTTCTCTTTTATTGCTATATCTGAAAGTTCTTTAACATAATTAAGATCATAAACAGTTTGTTCAATATCATATTGAGCCATCTTATCACCAAATGTTAGTGGTGTATATCCTAAAATTAGGATAGGTGCCTTAACCCCAGATCTCCTTAATTCTAGTGCTTCTGTAATAACCGCTACAGCTAGTCCTGTAGCTCCATTTTCCAGAAAAATTGGTGCGACATCTAGTGCTCCATGGCCATATCCATCAGCCTTTACTACTGCGTAAATTTTTTTATCCTTTACTAAATTTTTAATCTGTCTCATATTATTTTCCAATGAATTCAGGTTAATTTCTGCCCAAACTGGTCTTATGCTTTCATCCATTAATTCCACCTCTTAGTTGCTTTTAATTTCCAAAAGACCTGCATCAAGTCTAGGATTAATCTGGAAGTCAGTGTACCTAGCCTCAAATGTTTTTTCGCCTTTTTTATTTAATATGACAAATCGTTCTGGAACTTTATCTGGAATGTTTATATATAAAATCCCTACATCCAAATTAGGATTATTAATATCTAGTGGTATGCTAACTTTATAATATCCTTTTCCAATTTCCTTATTATACTCAAATGATAATGCTCTTTCATCATTTAAATACTTTGATAAGTTGTTTATAAATGAAGCTTCATAGAAGTCATAGTTTTCCTTAGAAGTTTCAAATAATTCTCCATCTTTATCATTTCCACCTACAACTTGTCCCTCATTATTATACACCTGAATTCTATTGTCTCCAAAGACCACTTTATTACCTTTTTCCTTCAAAAAATACTGCTTAGTGGTTTCTTCTTTTTCTCCCATTGAATTATAAAATTTATAATCTACATTACATTCATAACTCTTAATGTTTCTTAATAGTTTCAAAACCCTCTCTGGTGAACTGGAAATTTTCATATAAATAATAGAAATACAAGATAAAATTATTACAAATAATAACATGCTTAGTGCAATCTTTTTTTTCATTTTTCCTCCAAAGTTATTTGCTCTACACTAATACTATTATTAAATGAATTTAATTATTCATAATTTAAGTTATAAAAAATCGTCAAGGCGATTATGAGCCGTCGATTTTTTACTCGCATCTGCCTTTCCAAACGAATGTGAGGAAAAACTGGCAGGCGACTAATTCTATTTTTTACTCTTTAGGTAAATCCATAGCCTTTTTATAGGAAACTTATAATGTTATCCTGAGCCTAAAATATTATAAGCTCCTCAAGAGTAAAAATTGTTAAGGAAATTATCCACCGGATAATTCCTTTAAATAGCTTGGAATCTTTTCTATTATACTTGTTGCACTAACTGAATACATCTCCTCAGATAAACGCTCTCCTATATACCCATGAATATATGACCCTAATTTAGCTGCATCAAGGATATTTATCCCTTGTCCAATAAGTGATGCAATTATTCCGGTCAGTGTATCCCCCATACCTCCTGATGCCATAGAACTATTTCCTGTAGGGTTTACATATACCTGATTCGCTCCTGCAATAACCGTATACAATCCCTTTAATAATACAGTTACTCCATATTTATTTGAGAATTCTTTTGCTATATCAATTCTGTTTATATTAAAATCGTCTATCCCTTTACCGGTGAGTCTTGCCATTTCGCCCAAATGTGGCGTTACAATTATGTCACCCTTACACTTATTTAATATATCCAATTGACTAGCTAATACATTTAATCCATCAGCATCTATAACAATCTTTCCAGCATAATTAGTGATTACCCAATTAATTAGTTTGTGGGCTTCTGGAGTTGTTCCTAACCCTGGACCAATTGCAACTACTTTCGCTGAATTTATTTTTTCCCCTAATTCCTCTTCTAGATGATACTCTCCCACCATAGCTTCATTTAATTTATTCCTCATAGAATCCCTTATCTTTCTATGAGTATATAAATTCACTAAGCCCGAACCTGTTTTAACAGCTGCTTGTGCTGTCAAGTATGCTGCTCCAGAATATTCTTCACTCCCAGCTATAATTGCAACTCTACCATAATCACTTTTATAGCCGAACCTTTCCCTCTTAGGAATAAGACTGCTTATATCAGCTCTTTCCGTCATAACTATTCCTTCACTTACTTCTTTTAAAATGCTTTCTGGAATTCCTATAGGCTCTATTATTACTTCCCCTAAATAACTTAGAGCCTTATAGTTTAAGAATCCTCTTTTCATTGTCTGAAAGGTTATAGTTTTATCTGCCTTGACTGATGCTCCCATAACTTCTCCCGTATCGCAATTTAACCCGGAAGGCACATCTATGGAAACTTTATATGCTGAAGAAGAATTCATACTTTCAACTATTTTTATGTACTGCTCATTTAAGTTTCTTGAGAGTCCTGTCCCAAATAAACAATCGACTATAACTTTAGTATTTCTACAAATAGTTTTAATATTTAAGTCGTCCTTATTAATTAATATAATATGTACATTTAGATTTTTTAATATATTATAATTACAAATAAAATCCACTGATGCTTTATCTAAGGAACCTACAACAATTACTCTTACCTTCTTATTTAGAAAATATAAATGTCTTGCTAATGCAACCCCATCTCCACCATTATTTCCTACTCCACAGATAATTAAAATGTCATCTAGATGATAAAAATGTTTTACCATTGAGAAAACTGCATTTTCCATTAATAGCACACTCGGCATTTTAAGAATTTCTATGGTTTTTCTATCCATAGCTCTGCAACCTTCTGAACCTAAAACTTCAATCATAACTCCTCCTTATATTTCTAAAATAACATATGCAATTGCGTCTGTTTTATTATGTGAGATACTTAAATGAATATTACTTACATTCAATTTGTCCGCTAACTCTTTAGCATTTCCATATAACACAATTGATGGTTTTCCTAGTTCATCTCTTACTACCTCAACTTCACCCAAAGTGAATCCTCTAAAACCTAACCCTACTGCTTTTGAGAACGCTTCTTTTGCCGCGTAACTCCCTGCTAAGCTTTCATAATTATTGTTTTTATTTTTAAAGTATTGTATTTCGTTTTCAGTAAAAACTTTAGCTAAAAAACTTGAAGTTCTGTTAACTGCTCGCTCGACTCTGTCAATTTCTATTATGTCAACTCCAACACCATATATCATTGTATTCCTCCAATTAATAAATATATCTAAATTCTACAACTGGAGAATTTAATTAGCAAGGATTGGCTAATAATTGTTTAAATGAGTATTAAGCGCCAATCCCTACACAATCACTTGATCATAATATAAATCTAAAAATCTAGAACACATTCATCAACCTTTTCTCCTAATATGTCAATAACATGAACAGGAGAAACTTTATGCTTATATATTAAGTTTAACATTTCTTCAACCTTGCTATAAATTGGCGAAATTAGGTTTATACTTTCTCGCTCTACATCCTTTAACTCTTCAGCTTTAAACAGTAAGCGCTCAGCTTCAATACCATATGCTTTAACGTTATCATATAAATTTTCTGTTAGCCTGTATGAATATTCATACCTAATATCAAAGTCAATTTCCTCCACTGCTTTTTCACTCTTCAAAATAACCATTTTTATCCCCCTTAATCTTTACAATTTTCCCTTCGGCATAAAAATACTGTATAAAAAAATCATAACATAAGGGTTTCAAAAAACTTGTCAAAAGATGAACAAGCTTTAAATTAATTTCTCTCATAAATAGACATTATTATCTTAAAATGTACTTTGTACTATATACAAACTTCTCTTTATCTACAAAAATCTACTTTCTTGAGAAAAATATTATAAATTTTGAATTATAATATTTTTTAACTCAACATCTAGAGATAAATATCCACAAATATCTTCAATAATCAAAATTGATGCTAAAGTCACTGCCATTTCTTCTGTCTCCATATTATTTAATGAATATCTCTTCTTATAACTCTCTAAGACTTCCTTTCTATATCTAATATCCTTATATATTTCCTTTAATATCTTAATTAAGTACTTATAGATGTTTGATATAAACAATTCCTTTTCTCTATTTTCACCATTTATAATTTTTTTTAAAATTTCTTCTTCGTCATTTATTCCATAGTCAGCTCTTAATTGTTTAACCATTCGTTCGGCAATATATCCACCTACTATTTCTTCATTAATAAGTGCTATCTCACCACTAGTATTAAATAGAACCATGAATTCTATGTTTAATTTCCCTAGAGCTTTTAACTCATCAACTAAATTTTTGATGTTACTATTAAAAGCTACAGTGTAATTGGATTCATTTATAAAATACTCTAACTCTCTCGCAACAGCTAATGTTACAAATTCATAAAAACTTTTTGAAGACATTTTGTGAATCATTTTATTCCCTCCCTAATTTATACATTAACTAAAGATATTTCAAAATGCATAAGAATACTAATAGTACTAGTGTCAGGTACTATTTTATGTAGGAATTTCATATTTTATGTTATTTATTAATAAGAAAAGAGAGCCAATTAAATTAGCTCTCTTAATCTCTCAATAAATCCATAATCCCATAGTTGAAATTTTTTGTATACGTTCCCATACCATGAATTTATTATAACACACGAAAATTAAAAATCAACATATTTATGAAAAATCTTCAAAAAATTCTAAACAAAGATGGAATTAGCAATATTTTATCCTAATAAATATAACCAAAATATGGTATTATGTGATTTCTAAAATAATATTATAAATTACATTATTAAATTTTTAACAATATTTAAGAGTAATTTGCCTTTTATCTCTTTTATTTTTATTTTTTTTGTTGTATAATTTAATCAATAACTAATAATTATTATTAACTAATAATTATATTTTGCAATAATTTTTAATGGTGAATGATTTTAAGGAAGGTGAAAATATGAGATCTTTAGAAGTAAAAAAGGACATACACTGGGTCGGTGCACTTGACCCTGAACTAAGAATTTTTGATATTATAATGTATACCCCTTATGGAACAACTTACAATTCATATGTTGTTAAAGGTAGTGAAAAAGTTGCTGTTTTTGAAACTGTTAAGGAACAATTCTTTGATCAATATATTGAAAGATTAAAGGATCTTGATATAGATGTATCAAAAATTGATTATATCGTCGTTGATCATACAGAACCTGACCACGCTGGTTCCGTGGCCAAGTTATTAGACCTTTCCCCTGGAGCAAAGGTTGTTGGCTCTGCTGCTGCTATTAGATTTTTAAAGAATATTGCTAATAGAGAATTTGAATCTATTATAGTATCTGATAATGACACACTATCTTTAGGAAATAAAACTCTTAAATTTTTATCTGTACCATTTCTACATTGGC
Source organism: Clostridium sp. YIM B02551 (assembly GCF_022324735.1). Classification (NCBI taxonomy): domain Bacteria; kingdom Bacillati; phylum Bacillota; class Clostridia; order Eubacteriales; family Clostridiaceae; genus Clostridium; species Clostridium sp. YIM B02551. The sequence goes on from NZ_JAKGTF010000005.1 coordinate 152,519, forward strand.
CAGATACAATATATACTTTTATTCCCGAAGATAAAACATTAATAACTTGTGATTCTTTTGGTACTCATTATTGTTTTGAAGAAATTTTTAATGATAAAATTCCGAATGAAAAAGAATATATGGAATCTTTAAGATATTACTATGATTGCATAATGGGACCTTTTAAACCATATGTTCTTAAAGCAATAGATAAAATAAAGGATTTAGATATAGATTTAATTTGTCCTGGACACGGTCCTATATTAAGGGAAGATCCATGGAAAATTGTTAATCTCTATAAGGGATGGAGCACTCCTTCAGTTAACAATGATAAGAAAAAAGTTACAATTTCATACGTATCTGCTTACGGATACACAGAACAACTAGCAAATACAATTGCAGATGGAATAAAATCAGTATCTGATATTGAAGTAAAACTATATAATGTTATTCATAATCAAATGAATGATATTGTATCTGATATATCTGACTCTGATGGAATTCTTTTTGGCTCTCCAACTATTGTAGGTGAGTTATTGGAACCTATACGTGACTTATTATCAAAACTTAATCCAATAATTCATGGTAAAAAAGTTGCTGGTGCATTTGGATCATATGGTTGGAGCGGAGAGGCTGTTCCTAGAATAGAAGCAAGACTCAAGGAATTAAATATGAATTTATTCTCTCCTGGGTTAAGAATTAACTTCAAACCTTCAGATAATGACTTAAAAGAAGCATTTGAATTTGGAGTAGGTTTTGCTGAAAAAATCTTAGGTAGAGAACAAAAGCAAAATGTGAAAGATAATAAAGAAATAGCTCAAATATCTACAGATGGTGAAATTAAATATTGGAAGTGTGTAGTATGCGGAGAAATTTTTGAAGGTACTGTTCCACCAGAGATTTGTCCAGTATGTGGTGCAGGAAGAGAGCAATTTGTTGAAGTTGTAAAAGAAAATAGAAGTTTTAGGAATGATACTGAAGAAAACTTTGTAATCATTGGTAATGGTGCTGCCGGATATTATGCTGCTAAAGCCATAAGAGAAAGAAATGAAAAAGCTAATATAACATTAGTATCTAAAGAAAAACTTTCTTCTTATTTTAGGCCTCAATTATCTGACTTAATTTCTCAAGAAATAGATGAAGAAACTTTTTATATAGCACCATCAAAGTGGTATGATGATAATAAAATTAATCAGATTCTAGGTAAAAAAGTTACTTCTATAAATAAGGATTTAAAGGTAATTAATTTTGAAGATAATACTAAAATAAATTATGATAAACTAATTTTAGCTACTGGAAGTCATAATTTCATTCCTAATGTTGAGGTTATTGACTTAGATAATAAAAAAGAAATAATAAGCTTGAACTCCTTTAACTATAACTCTATTAATGGAATCTACTCAATAAAAGATATAGAAGATGTTAACAAACTTAAAATGAATCTATGTAAAGAAAAGAAAGTTGTTGTAGTAGGTGGTGGGCTTCTAGGACTTGAAGCTGCATGGGAAATAAATAAATCTGGGGCAAAAGTTAATGTAGTAGAGTTTTTCTCAAGGCTGCTACCTCGTCAATTAGACGATGAAGGTGCTGAACTATTTAAAACAGCTATAAACTCTACTAATATAAAGTTAAGGCTTGGTGAATCTGTAAATAAGATTAAAACAAGTAATAATACAGTAAAATCTGTTGAATTAAACACAGGAGAAGAAATAGAAGCTGATATAGTTCTCTTTTCAGTAGGAATTAGAGCTAATACAGATTTAGCTAAGGCTACTGGAGTTCTTTGTGATAGGGGTATAATTGTAAATGACAAGATGGAAACAAATATAAATGGAATATATGCTTGTGGAGATGTAGCTGAGTTAAAGGGAATATCTTATGGTAACTGGCCAGCTGCTATCGAAATGGGTAAGATAGCAGGAGCAAATGCTGCAGGAGATTCACTAGAATTTCAAGGGTTTGTTTCCTCAGTAATATTTGATGCATTAAATACAAAAATCTTCTCTGCTGGCACAGTTGATTTTAATGATTCTTCTTTAGAATATTTATCTGTAAAAAGTAACGAGGAAGCTAAGTATTCAAAATACTTCTTTAAAAATCATAAACTAATTGGTGGAATATTAATTGGTGATTTATCTACCTCTTCAAAAATAATAGAAGGTATTTCAAAAGAGATTACAAAATCAGAAGTGTTCTCATTCCTTAAATAAATGAAAAAAATTAGAGATGGTTTCATCTCTAATTTTTTTGTTTCAATTATTTATTTTTAAAAATCATTATTTTTTATCATCTGCATATTCTCTCTCTGGTATAGGCTTATTTTGAATAAACTTAAAATCTTCAGCAATAACTTCTGCTATGTATTTCTTACTCCCATCTTTGTCTTCATAGCTTCCAGTTCTCAATCTGCCACTTAAACTTAATAAAGTACCCTTTTTCCCATATTCACAAAGAACTTCTGCTTTTCTTCCCCACATTACTACAGGAATTAAGTCAGACTTTCTGGTACCATCGGATCCTTTAAAGTTCCTTTCAACTGCGATAATAAATTTAGTAACCATCTTTTCGCTTTCCTCAAGTACTCTAAGTTCAGGGTCTTTTATTATTCTTCCCATTAACACAATTTTGTTCATATATACAACCTCCTGAAATTCTTCATTGTTAATTCTAACCATATTTCAATGAAATATACATTATTTCCATAACAACCAAAAAGATTTTTGCATTATATTATGAACTTATTTTTATCAACTATTCTAGTAAGATAGCATTTATTTCTCCCCCTAAAAGGACTATAAATGAAGAAATATATAACCAAGTCATTAATGCTATTACAGCTCCCAAGCTCCCATAGAGCCTCGAATAATTTGAAAAATTATTTACATAAAAAGAGAATAATGAAGATACAACAATCCAACCTAATGCACTTATTATAGCTCCCGGAAAACATTCTTTCCACATTACTTTTTTTGCAGGAATAAAATAGTAACTGGCAGCAAAAGCAAAAATCATTACTAACATAATAACTGCAAATCTCACACTGTTCCATGCGAAGGTTATTATATCGTCAAATGGGAACTTTGCTATTAAATATGCTCTTATTACTCCCCCAAAGACAATTAATAACAATGTTAGTATTATTATTATTCCCAAACCTACTGTGCCAATAATTCCATAAATTGTCCTCTTGATATAAGATCTTGTCTCTTTAACTTCATATGCTTTATCAAGCCCTCTATTTACTGCAGAAAATCCTGATGATGAAGTCCAAATAGCTAAAAGTGCTGTAGGTAAAATTAATTGTCCTTTTTGTCCATTAATTACTTCTACTACTGTAGACTCAACTAATTGATATACATTTTGAGGCAATATTGTTGATAGGTACACTAAAACCTCATCAGATTTAAGCTGGCTAAATCCGATCATTATCATTATAAACATGAGAAAAGGGAAAAATGATAATAGTAAGTAGTAGGCCAATTGAGCTGAAAGTGCAAATATATCGTCATCATTTACTTTAGTTACAAGCCTTTTACAAAACTTCCATGGTGTCCAAGTGTTGCCTATATATATCTTACTCATGCTTTCACTTCCCTTCTATTACTTTTCTACGAAACTTTTACTTACATAATTATATATTTACACTTTTTTATCACATATTATACCTAAATGAAAAAAGACTTGTAATTAGATTCTTTTACAAGCCTTTATAATACTAATTTAATGTATACTATAATTTAAATATCTTGTCTCTATTATTTTTCACATTCTTTGTAGCATTTCTTGTATCATATATTACTTTTGCTCTACGTGCTATCTCTTCATAATCATAACAGCTATGATTTGTTGTTATAATTACAGCATCAGCATCATCTATTACTTCATTCCAATCAACTGACTTATATATCTTTTTCTTATATTTAGCTTCTGGACAATATGGATCATTTACAATTACTTCTGCTCCATGTTTTTCTAAGTTCTCTATAACTTTAAATGATGGAGATTCTCTATAATCATCAATATCATTTTTATAAGCTAATCCCATCACTAATATTTTTGAGCCATTCATAGCCTTCTTATGTTTATTTAATATTTTCATTACATTATCAACAACAAATTCAGGCATTGAATCATTAATTTCACCAGATGTCTCAATTAACCTAGTATGATAATCATATTCCTTTGCCTTCCACTCTAAATAAAATGGATCAAGTGGTATACAGTGTCCGCCTAGTCCTGGTCCTGGATAAAATGGCATAAATCCATAAGGTTTAGTTTTTGCAGCATCAATTACTTCCCAAACGTCAATTCCCATTCTATTGCACAATATTGCCATCTCATTTGCTAATGCAATATTTATATTTCTAAAAGTGTTCTCAAGTATCTTTTCCATCTCTGCCACTGCTGGTGATGATACCGTATGAATTTCACCATCTAATACATTTCTATATAATGCAGCTGCAAGCTCTGTACATTCTTCTGTGCATCCCCCAACAACTTTTGGTGTATTTTTAGTATTAAATGTCTTATTTCCTGGATCTACTCGTTCTGGAGAAAATGCTAAAAAGAAATCTTTCCCGCAAACTAATCCACTTTCCTCAAGTATAGGCTTAAGTACTTCTTCTGTAGTACCTGGGTAAGTAGTACTTTCTAATATTACAAGCATTCCTTTATGAAGATATTTTGATACACTCCTTGTAGAACTTACTACATAAGATAAATCTGGTTGCTTATATTCATCTAATGGTGTAGGAACACAAATACAAATAGTATCAACATTTTCTACAAATGAAAAATCGCTTGTAGCTTTTAACTTACCTGCCTTAACTAAATCATTTAATTCCTCATCTACTACATCCCCGATATAGTTGTGGCCTTCATTTACCATCCTAACTTTTTCATCCTGAACATCGAAACCAATAGTTTCAAATCCAGCTTTTGCTTTTTCAACTGACAATGGTAGCCCTACATAACCAAGTCCTACAACTCCAACCTTTGCAGTTTTTGAATTTATTTTTTTTAGTAAAGTTTCTTTAAGTTCGCTCATAAAGATACCTCCTATTTTTCAAGAGCTTTAACTCCATTATTATCTTTTATATATTCTTCACCACAGGCAGAGCACTTTGCCTCACCCTTATCAAAGTGAATTTTTTCACCACATTTGCATACATAACCAACTACTCTACCTGGGTTTCCAACAACTAAAGCGAAGTCTGGAACTGTCTTAGTCACAACAGAACCTGCTCCAATTAATGCATATGCTCCTATATCATGACCACACACTATTGTTGCATTTGCTCCTATAGATGCACCTTTTTTTATCTTTGTTGGCTTATATTCACTCTTTCTCTCAATAAAGCTTCTTGGATTAATTACATTTGTAAATACACAAGATGGTCCTAAAAACACTCCATCTTCACATTCAACTCCAGTATAAACAGAAACATTATTCTGAATCTTTACTCCATTCCCTAACTTTACTCCTGGAGAAATAACTACGTTCTGTCCAATATTGCAATTTTCTCCTATTATTGAACCACCCATTATGTGAGAATAGTGCCATACTTTAGTTCCTGCGCCTATTACTACTCCCTCATCTAAATAGCTAGATTCATGACAAAAATAATCCTTACTCATTTTCTTCTCCTTTATTTGCATGAATTTTTTACTGAATCAATTATATAATTTACTTGATCACTTGTTAATTCTGGATAAACAGGTATTGCAAATGTTCTATGTGAAAGATATTCTGCATTAGGGAAATCCCCTTCTTTATATCCTAAGTTCTTATAAACTTTTTGAAGATGAAGTGGCACTGGATAATATACTCCTGTAGCTATTCCTTTTTCTTTTAGTTCTTCTAAGACACTTTCTCTTTCCTCACTTTGAAGTATATACATGTGATATACATGCTTTATATCCTCTCTCGCTATTGGTGTTTGAACATTTAATCCCTTAAAATTTTCATTATATATATCAACAACTTCTCTTCTTTTATTATTCCACTTATCGATTTCTTTAAGCTTAACTCTTAAAATCGCTGCTTGCATTGCATCTAATCTAGAATTAAAACCTATTAAATAATTATAGTATTTTAATGGATTATATACTGTATCATTAGCTCCTTCAGCCTTCTTAACTTCTTCTTGAATATTATTTAAAAGATTATACGCCTTTTGTCCATTTTCGCCACTACCATGAGTTCTTAATGCAGTTGCTATTGTTGCAAGTTTATGATTATTAGTAACTATCATACCCCCATCACCTGCGCAACCTAAGTTTTTAGTTGGGAAGAATGAAAAACAAGCCATATCCCCTAATGTTCCAACTTTTCTTCCCTTGTATTCTCCTCCAATAGCTTGACATGCATCTTCTAATACATAGAGATTATGTTTCTTAGCTATTTTATTTATTTCATCCATATCTGCACATTGCCCAAATATATGCACTGGTATAATTGCTTTTGTTTTATCTGTTATTTTTTCTTCAATTTTATCTGGATCTATATTAAAAGTATCTTTTTTAACATCTACAAAAACTGGTGTTGCACCTACTGCTGAAATACTTTCTGCTGATGCAAAGAATGTAAAAGTTGATGTGATAACTTCATCTCCTTCTCCTATTCCCATAGCTTTAAGTGCAATTACTAAAGCATCAGTTCCATTTCCAACTGAAATTGAATGTTCTACACCTATATAATCAGAAAATTCTTTTTCAAACTCTGATACATTCTTACCCATTATGTAGTTAGCTGAGGATAAAACATCTATAGTTACCTCGTTTAGTTCTTTTTCTAAAGATTTATATTGAGCTTTTAAATCAATTAATGGAATATTCATTAAATACAACTCCCTTAAATTTACTTTTGTTACAAACCTCATTTTATCACAAATAAAAATAGAAATAAAATATTTTTAACCATATTGTAATGATATAATAGACTCGTATAATATTTTTGAAGGGAGATATTCCTATGAATTATAAAATAGAAAATAAATTTTTAGAAATTGAAGCTGATACTTATGGAGCTGAACTTCATAGCATAAAAACCAAAAATAATCCCACTGAGTTTTTATGGAATGGAAATGAAGAATATTGGAAATATCATGCACCAATACTTTTTCCTATTGTAGGGAAAGTGGCAAACAATAAATATTCAGTTCAAGGAAAAACCTATGAACTTCCTCAACATGGTTTTGGAAGAATTTCTGAGTATGAATTAATAGAACAAACACAAGATTCATTGACCTTTGAATTAAAATTCAATTCTGAAACTATAAAAGTATATCCTTATAAGTTTTCTTTAAAAGTTAACTATAAACTTATAGACAACAATGTAAAAGTTTCTTACATTGTTACTAATTTAGATGATGAAGCTATATATTTTTCAATAGGCGCTCATCCTGCATTTTCATGTACTCTAGAATCTGGAGAAACTATTAATGATTACTACTTTGAGTTTAGTGAAAATGAAGATGCTTCATTAATGGAGCTATCAACAATAACTGGACTTTATACAGGGAAGGATATTCCTTTCTTAAATAATGAAAATAAAATTCCCCTTTCTAAAGAAGTATTTAATAATGATGCTCTAGTGTTTAGAAACTTAAATTCCAATAAAATATATTTAAGATCAAGAAATCATAATAAATATATGTCAATGGATTTCACTGGTTTTCCATATCTAGGTTTATGGTCAAAAGCTACAGGTGCTCCTTTCGTGTGTATTGAACCTTGGTTTGGTCATGCAGACTATGAAAATTTTAAGGGAGACTTTAAAGATAAAGAAGGAGTAGAAGTTTTAGAAGTTGGAAAAACTTTTGAATGCTCTTATATTTTAGAGTTTGTTAGTTAGTTATAATAAACAAAAAATCCAGCCTATAGGCTGGATTTTTTATATTCTATTTTTTTAAATAATGTGTTCCTTGTAATTTGAATTGCACATTTCTCTATATTTATAATTTTCTTTATACATATCTATTAATTCTTCTATAAGATCTTTGGCCAGCATCGCACTCATTAAATGATCTTCAGCATGCATAAGGAGCAAACTTATTTCTTGCTTATTCCCACTTGCTTCTTTTTGTATCATTGCATTTTGAATATCATGAGTTTTATATAATTCTTCTTTAGATTTACTAATAAGTACACGAGCCTCTTCAAAGTTTCCTTTCTTTGCTTCATGTAATGCTTCAAAGCAAATAGATTTTGCATTTCCTGCATGACTTATTATTGTAAATACTATTTCTTCTAGCTCCATATACTTCTCCTCCATTATTTATCTAAAAGTTTTAGTGCCATATCTAATGTCTTTTTTCCGTCAACTAATCCATAAACTTGAGCTGGTATATTATCGTATCTTTTTCCCTTACTCTCAACTACTTCCTTTACCCACTTTTCCTTAAACTTTACTTGTGGTCCTAATAAAAAAACATCATAATCATCAACAAATTTATCTAAATCCTCTACTGGCTCTGCTTTTATTATTATATTTTCAATTCCTCTCTCTTTTGCACAACTTTCCATCTTACTAACCAATAGACTAGTTGACATTCCTGCTGCACACATTAACAAAATTCTCATTTTAATTCCTCCTTCAACCTTTTCTATATAGTTGCTGCTTCTAATTCTTCAATTGCCTCATTTTGCAACTGTTGTTTCTCTGCATTTTTAAAGAAAGGATAGTAGATGCATGCTGCTATGATCATTTCTAATGCTGACCAAACTCCTGCCTTCCAATCACCGCCTGTTGCAATAAATGGTCCTATTATTGGTGGCATTGTCCATGGAACTAATGCAACTGGTCTTCCAATTATGTTTAAACTCATTAATATATAACTTAATGTTGTAAGAACTAATGGTACTAGAGTAAAAGGTACTATAACCAATGGATTTAATACCACTGGGAATCCAAATATTATAGGTTCATTAATTTCAAAACATGCAGATGGGAATGCAACTTTTCCAAGGGATTTATATAGTTTACTTTTTGACCCTAACATTAAGATTACTAAGCTTAATGTTGCTCCAGTTCCACCAACATTAACAAACAATGAATAGAACCCTGATGCTGTAACATAAGGAATCTCCTTATGAGCTGCAAATGCTGCTGTATTAACTGTTAAAAATTGAAGGAATATTGGATCTGCAATCCCTTCAAGAGCCATATCTCCATGTACTCCTGCTGACCATAATAATGTAACTAATGCACTATACACTAATATTCCTGGTAAAGTATTTAATGCGAATACTATTGGTGAGAATATCCAAGTTATAAATGATGTAACATCAAAGCCTAACATTACCCTAATTATCCATAATACAATTCCTACTGCTAAAGCTGGTGTTAATGCTATAAATGAATTACCTACTGCTGGAGGGACTCCTGCTGGGAGCTTAATTACTATATCCCTTTTAACGAAGAATTTCAACGTTTCCACTGCAAATATTGAAACTAATATTGCTGTAAATAGACCTTCAGCTCCAAACTTACTAGTATCTAATGCAAATTCTGGTGTTATTTGAGTTATTAAAAATCCAAAAAACGATATAACTGCGCCAGTTATAGGATCTAGCTTGTAGGTTTTAGCTAAGTTATACCCTATACCTAGTGTTGCCAATACTCCTAATACACCAAATGAACTGTTAACAACTACATTTAGTTTATCAGCGTATCCTCCAATAAAATCTGGCCACCAATCAAATGGTAAGTTGCCAATTATTAAGAAAATACTACCCACAATAATAAATGGAATAGTGATTGCTAGTCCATTACGAACTGCTACTAAGTGTCTTTGATTACCAACCTTGACTAATGGCGGAATCAATTTAGCTTCAAAAAACTTCATGAATTTCTCCATACTTCTCAACTCCTTAAAATATAATTACGTATTTTTATAAAGCAACTACCATGCCAAAATAATACACCACCCTAAAACCCTTATAAAATGAGGGTTCTAGAGTGGCACAAACAAACTGTATCAACGTGTATCTTTTTATTGGTTAAATAATATACAAATGATACACTAGAAATCTATAAATAATACGCAATTTTCACAATATTGGCATACTCTTCTATAGGGAACTTAACACCAAAGCTACTTTCAAGAGACTCTAAAGCATCTCTTATCAAATTTATCTTGTCCATATTCTTCTTAACAATATCTCCATTTGAATTAATGTGTATTATTTTTTCATTTTTTAATACACGTTCTATAGCACATGCGATATGCAATATTAGTCCAAGCATAGGATTCTCACCTATTTGTACATTGTTATTTCTTAATATAATTATAAACTTTCTAAATCCCTCTATAAACTTACTACTATTAATATCAGTATTTTCTTCTATCACTTTCTGCATACTATCAATAGTTTGTATAAGTGCAATAACTTCTGATAAATCATTTATCTTTTCCCCTTTAAATATATCTGAGGTTGATAAATAAATTACTTCTCTATCCTTAGGGTTGCTTGCACTAACAACTCCAATCACATTTTTATTCTTCTTTATTTTTTCTATATTTCTCTTGAACTTAGTGCTATCTGTTATTTCTATTGGAATTACATCAATGTTATGTCTACTTAAATTCAACTTCTGCTCAAGAATATCTTTAAGCTTAAGTGCTGCACCTTGTCCAGTAATGCAAGCAGTAACTATTACATTGTTTTTTAACCTCTCATTAAATTCATAACTTTCTTTATATATCTTACCTTTATAAGGACTACTGCTTGTACATGCATCATAAATCTCTTCTAATGAATAATTTAGCAAAGCTTTTCTTGTTGCCTCTAAAACTATTAAGGTTGATACCATATCTACACTCTTTATAGGTATTTTAGTTTTTTCACTGATCATGTCTCCAAAAAAAACTAGTGAACCCATATCAACAAGCAGTATTACTCCATTACCTTTATTAGCATTTCTTACAATATCCATTAAATTCTCTAAAGCGACTTCTGGTTTTTGATCAAGAGGCATGTTATACCCTATGGCATGATTTTCTCCAAGCAACCTATTCGCTACATCTACAATTGATGTAGCCGCTGATTCTCCATGCATAGCTACTACAACACCCACTTTTTCTTCTTTAACAACTTCATTATTATCCATGCATAGAAACATTGTAATGAAGCCAACTTCATCCTCAGATAAAATTACATTAAAATAACATTCAATGCTTTCTTTAAGAACATTTGCTATTTCAAATTCTTTCTTATAATTATATTTTATGTCCTCCAATTGATGATTCTCCATATTTCTTCCAGTTTTAATTCTCTCAATTGTACTAACAATATGCATAGATAGTCCGTATAATATTTTATTATTAAACTTTCTATTTAGTTTTCTCTCCGCCTCTTTAAGAAACCTATCAATAATACTTACTACCTTTTTGTCCACTACTTTATATAATTCTTCTAAATTATCATTTCCTATAGTTAAAATATACTTCTTAAGGTATCTATCCATATCTAAGCTCATGATAAGCTTAATATCTTTTTCATTCATTCCCTTTGTCTCTAAAACCTTTTTCTTTTCTTCAAGGGCATCATAAAAATTATAATTTGATTTTTCTTCTGTCTCCCATGTATTTATTCCACTGGATGTAAACTTCAATGCATCTTCATTTAAAAACTTATCTACTTCTTCTTTATTGTTTTTATATTTTAAAGCTCCTTTAATTATATAGTCCGGAAGATCTTGACTGTTTATATATAAGGATTCTTCACGATTTAGCATATTATTCAAAAAAGCTTTTGCACAACATAGTTTTATATCACTTTTTAATTGTCCAATATTATTAGGACAATCGTATAATAATAATGCCTTAAGGGTGTTTGATGTTACAGTAATATCTGTCTTTATACATTTGGCTTCATTTTTCAAAAAGGTTTTTATCAAATCATATCGTTCTTCTAGACTTCTTTCCCTAAGCGAAGGCAGCTTTATTGTCATAGGAATTCTTCTAGTGAATGTTTTTAATAACCCAGATTGTGTATTCTCTGTTGTTGCACATATAATTAAAACCTTTATGCTATTTTCAACTTGTGTTTCTCCGAGCTTCCTATATACCCCCTTATCGATAATATAAAAAAGCATTTCCTGCCCTTCTGGAGGAAGTCTATGTACTTCATCTAAAAATAAAATTCCTCCATTAGCTTTTTCAATTAGTCCATCTCTGTCTTTATCTGCACCTGTATATGATCCTTTTTTTACCCCAAACAACTGAGCCATTAACAACTGTGGATTATTAGAATAATCTGCACAGTTAAATGTTACAAAGGGGCTATCTTCCGTAAACTTTCCTATTTCTTTAGCATACTTAAACATTGTTTCTGCAAACATAGACTTACCTGTGCCAGTTTCTCCAAGCAAAATAGTATGAAGCCCATCTGGCGGATATACTATAGCTGATTTAGCTTGCAATATTGAGTTTCTTAAAGATACGCTTGCTCCTAATACATTTTCAAATACATCTATACTTGTTTCACTATGTTTAAAGATTGATTCATCTAAGACCTTGTATAATACAGGCTTACCTTCAATCTTTTCCACTCTTCCCTGGCTATATAGTTTATTAAGGTCACTAGATGCATTTGTTCTTTGTATCTCTAGAGTTTTAGAAAGCTCTATGGCTGATATTCCTATTATATTTTCTCCACTTTTATATTGCCTTAAACAAAACTCATATAACGTTTTATATACCTTATCTATCCTTTTCATAAAATGATACACCCTTACTATGAATGAATTTTTCTCAAAAATATTACTAATAGAAAAATTATATAACAAATTTAAACATTTACACAACTCGTGTTTAAATTTGTTGTTTTAAAATAAATTAAGACGTCTCAGCATGCCTATTATTGCATACTGAGACGTCAATGCCCCTAAAACCTATTATATTTATTTATGTTTACATATTATTTATTGCTTACTGCTCTAATTACATTTTAATATTTATAGTAGTTTATCCTACGGACTCTTCTAATTCCTGTGGTTCAACATTATCGAACTCTACATCCTCTAACTTTACTACCTTTGTTTTGTATTTCAATTTGTAAACAATCCATATTCCTAAGAATAAAGGTAGTCCAATATAGGAAGAAATTAGTCCACCCCAATCAATATTTTCGGCTTCAATATAGCTAACTCCTTGTCCTAAAACAACAACGGTACATAGAGCTAATGCTATTATTGGTCCTATCGGGAATAACTTAGCTTTATATTTTAACTTACTCATATCTTGCTTTTGTGCAACATATGCTCTTCTAAAACGGAAATGACAAAGTGCTATACCAAGCCAAGCAACAAAACCTGCCAAACCTGATGCTGCAACTAACCATACATATACTGTACTTTCCGCATATATACCAGTTAAGAAACAAGCTGCTGCTACTAATGTTGTTAAAAGTACTGCATTTATAGGAACACCTTTTGAATTAACTTTACCTAACCACTTAGGTGCCATACCTTCTTTTGCCATAGCAAATAGCATTCTGCTAGATGCATACATACCTGAATTCCCACAAGATAGTACAGAAGTTAATATAACTGCATTCATTAATGATGCTGCTGCTGCAATTCCTGCTTTTTCAAATATTAGTGTAAATGGGCTTGTATCAACACCAGCTTGAGTATAAGGAATTATTGCTCCAACTACAAAGATTGTTCCTATATAAAATATTAATATTCTCCAAAATACAGAATTAATAGCTTTAGGAATAGTTTTTTCTGGATTTTCACTTTCTCCAGCTGCTACTCCAATAAGCTCAGTTCCTTGGAATGAAAAACCAGCTATTAAGAATATCATAAATATTGATTTAAATCCACCAACAAATGGTGCTCCATCAACAGTAAAATTCTTGAATCCAACTGCATTTCCTCCAAGAATTCCTAATATAGTTGCAACTCCTATAACTAAAAATACTATTACTGTAACTACCTTAATTCCAGCAAACCAGAATTCAGATTCTCCATAAGATTTTGCTGATAATATGTTTAATGCAACTATTATAACTAAGAATATTGCACTCCATAATACTGCTGGTACGTTAGGGAACCAAAACTTCATTAATAACGATCCAGCAACTAATTCAGCTGCTACAGTTATTGCCCAGTTATACCAATAATTCCAACCAAGCGCAAAGCCTAATGCTGGATCAACAAATTTAGTTGCATATACACTAAATGATCCTGATACAGGCATGAAAGTTGCCATTTCTCCTAAACTCGTTATTAGGAAATATACCATAACTGCAATACATCCATAAGCTACTAACGCTCCTCCTGGTCCTGCTTGATTAATTGTTGCTCCTAAAGCTACAAATATACCTGTTCCAATTGAACCACCTAAGGCTATCATATTTAAATGTCTTGCCTTTAAACTTCTTTTAAGTTCTTGATTGTTTCCCTCTATTTGAGAATTTGAGTTACTCATTTTGTCCTCCTTAAAAATAATTTTCTTTTAAAAATTAAAAAAACCCTGAGCATTCACTCAGGGCATCAATATATTCATACATAAAGGTAAATACGAAAATATATTAAACACGCATCAGTGATAGCTCTCCACAAACGACTTTGTGACAGTCTTGCATATATTTTATGCAAGCCCAGCATTACAACCTTAAAGCATCGGTTGTACACTTCGGCAAAGTTTCCTTTCAAATTGCTTCATTGTGCTTACCTCAGCAATTTTACTCTTAAACTTCGCGCCTCTATCTAGACTATATTGTTTTAACTTCCAACTTATTATATACTTCGACATTATAATTGGTCAATAGTAATTTTTACAATTTATTAATTTCTTGAATTCTGCAAAATTTCTATCTTTATCTTTGATTTTCTATTGTTTTCGCCAACTCTCATGAATTTTAATCTTTATAAATAAATATTAAAATCTATGAAAATTGTAATTTATTTTGTATATTTTTAATATTTACTATACTTGCCATTAATGCTACATTATATATAATGAGTTAAGTAGCATATTTATATATTCTGAAGTATAAGGGGCGAATTATATGAGAAAATCTAGTTTTTATTATAATAAAAGTTTATTAACCAAAAATTCTTTAATTTTAGGATCTGGTTTAATTGCACTTACAGTGCTAAGTATTATATTTTATCTACAATCAAAAAGCAGCTTTTTTATTTTTTATCTTTTAGGTATTTATGCCATTTTTCTTCCTGGAATAATAAGTTCTTCTGGAGTACTTATAAGGAAAAACTGTGAGTTTGTTATTATAGAAGACTCAAATATAACAATAAATACTATAGGTATTTCAAAAAAGCAATTTACCGTAAATGAAATTAAAGAAATAATCGCTGACAAAGATAGGATAAAAATTAAATATAAAAAAAATAAAACTTTTATAGTTAGAGCAAGATTTGTGGACTCTTATGATAATTTCAAAAAATTAAGCAAGACCTTAACACAATTAAGTCCACGCAAGTAATGTTTTAAAGGGCTAGCTAAAATCTATTTAAAAGATTTTAACTAGCCCTCTTATCTTAATTAGTATTGAACACTTTTTAGGCATAATCCCTTGGCTTGAGCTATAGGTCCTGCTTCTGCTCTTTTCTTCTCATCTAATATTCTTTCTACATCCTTAACATTAAGCTTTCCTACTCCAACTTCTAATAGGGTTCCAACAATTATTCTTACCATATTCCATAAGAATCCATTACCATTTACCTCTACCTCAATCATTCCATCATTCTCAGTTATATTAATATAATTAATGGTTCTTACCGTTGATTTAGAATTGGATTTTAAGCTTGTAAAACTTTGAAAATCATGAGTCCCAATTAAGAACTCTGATGCTTTTTTCATATCATCTAAATTTAGTTTCTCATTTGTATGATATGTATACTTTCTATTAAATACATTTCTAAACCTGCCATTATATATTCTATATACATAAGTTTTTGATTTGACATTATATCTTGCATGAAATCTTTCTGTTGTATCTTTCATACTTTTAACAACTATATCTTCTGGCAAATATTCATATAAATAATCAAGCATTTCATCTATAGACATATTACTATTTGTACGGAAATTAGCTACATAGTTTTCAGCATGTACTCCTGAATCAGTTCTTCCACAACCTATTACTTGAATTTCTTCTCCTGTCATTTTAGACAAAACAGATTCAATTTTCTCTTGTATAGTTGGCGAATTTTCCTTCTGTCTTTGCCATCCTTTATATCTTGTTCCATCATATTGTAATGATATTTTTAAGTTTCTCATATGTTTCCACCTTTAACTTTTTATTAGCACCTGTAATTTCACATTTAAATTATATCCATATGTTTTGAATAAATCCATCAATTTTCACATTAATAAAATAGTAGAGATAAAATATTTTTAATTCATTAAATATATTTTCAAATAATATATTTATAGAAGCTTACCTTTTATAGGATTTTAAGTTCAACTTCCTATAAAAAATCCTATACATATTGCAATAAGCGTATTGGAGATTATAAAATGCAGAATATTAAAATTGATAGTAAAATGCTTCTATTTTATTCTAATCAAGATAGTGATAAAACAAAATCTATATGGACTAGGCAAGTAAAAGGCTTCGAACTTTATGAATTATTCTGGATTCTTATTTTATTTAGTATCGGTGGTTTTTTAATAGAAAGTTTTTGGTGTTTTATAAAAAATGGGTATATAGAGAGTAGAAAAGGACTGCTCTTTGGTCCCTTCTGCCCCATATATGGTGTTGGCGCTGTTGTTTTTCTCTTCTTACTCAATTCCTTTAGAGCAAATCTACTTAAATTAGCTCTAGGTAGTTTTTTCTATGGTTCTTTAGTTGAATATATATTTAGCTTTTTACAAGAAAAATTTTTTGGTAGTGTTTCCTGGGATTATAGCAATATTCCCTTTAACATAAACGGCAGAGTATGTCTTATGTATTCCCTCTTCTGGACTTTATCTGGAATATTGTTTATCAGATATCTATATCCTAACGTAGCGCTGCTAATCTGCTTAATTCCTAGACCTGAAGGGGAGCTAATAGCATCACTTCTTTTTATTTATATTTGCTTTGATGTATTTATTTCTGTTTCAGCTATACTTAGATCAGTAGAAAGATCCTCATTTACTCAAACTAACAATATATATTATAAACATTTAGATAAAGAATTTAACGATATTTACTTACGTAAAATATTTCCTAACATGAAGTTTATATAATATTAAAAAGCTGTATCTTGAGAGGACAATTTTATTAATCATCATCTTAAGATGCAGCTAATGTCAGAATGATTTATACATCTATTATCTACCTTCTAAAATCTCAATCAAATCAACTTTTCGGAAAAATCTTTTTATAGGTACTATTACTGTTAATCCTAATATTATTGGTAATAGACTAGAATAGAACAAATGCCTTCCATTTACTATATCTATTCCTTGTCCGTGAGCTTTTAAATACACCTCATTTATTACTACAGTGCCAAATAAGCCAAGTATTGCGCCTAGTACAAATGCACATACTACAACCAAAAAGTTTTCTTTGAGTAGGTTTAATATAATCCAACTTTTACTTCTTCCTAATGCATTCATTAGTGCTAACTCTTCTTTTCTTGATAACATATTTATATAAAATAAGTTTCCAAGTACTATCCATTCAAGTATTATGAAGAAAATCATTATAAATATGCCTAATCCTTTAAAACTGTTATTAAAAGAATTAACAAATCCACTATAAGTTTTTTCATCGATAGCTTGAATATTATTTTTATATTTTTCAACAATCTTATTTAACCCATCTTCATTATTAAAGATTACAATATATCCAGTATTTCTTGCGTCTTCTTTTATATCATTATTTATATAGTAGTTTATTATCTCATTACTTTTTATAAAGCCAGTAACTTTTTTCTTTCCAGTAAGAGATTCATAATCATCTACATCATTTCCTATAAATTCTCCCACTTTATATCCATTAGCTTTTGCATAATCCTCGTTTAAAATAATTTCATCATTATTTACTGGCATTCTGCCTTCACTAATCTCATAGTCTTTAGCTTTCATTATTTTAATTAAATCTTGGCTACTTACTCCAAATACTCTAGAACCTATTGATCCTAAAATTGTTCTCATTGATGTATTATTTAATTCTCCCTTAAATAAATAATCAACAGAATCTAAATTTGTTAACTCGGTATACATTTTATCTATATAAAGTTTAGAATCATGTTCACTGCTATCATAATAAAAACTTTGATTTTTTATTGGTTCTACACTTAATCTATCAATAATTTTTATAAAGTTTCCCCCAATGCCAAAAATCAGATAAACACTTGCAACTCCTAGTGCTACTGATATTATTATAGATATGAGACTTCCAATATTATTACTAAAGTACTTAAATATATTCATTATCTTCCCCCCTCAATTATAGCTATTGTATCTGCGTTTCTTATTAGATTTATTATTGGGAAAATTGAAAATAAAGTTATGAACATTGGAAAAGGGATTATTTTTAATGAATCTGATAATTCTACTCTGTATGCCGGCATTCCACTATAAAAACCATGAATATTTCTTGCTACTACATAAAGTATTATAAGAACTACTGCAAATAACACGCCAACTATTGTAGTTACAAAAATTTCCTTTATAATCTTTATAAATATATCCGTTATACTATATCCCAAAGCTTTTAATACTCCAAATTCATTTTTTCTTTGATAATAAGCGGAGTAATTTATAAATCCTAATATTATCCCTTGTACCATAACCAAAATAAATACTACTATATTTGTGATAATTGTGAAGGATGAAAAGAAACTCTCAATATCATTTATATCTGTTTCATAGGTAGTTACGGTATACTTTTTACTTTTCTCTGATAGTAAACTAGAATTTATTTGACTTTTATTTGATTCATTAAAGTACAACAAAAAGTTTTTATTTTGGATCATATCTATTTCTTTTTGATCTGTTGGAATAAACGCTACATTAATATTCCCTTCATATATTCCTTGGATTTCATATTCTCCATCTATTCTAAAAAAGTCATCTGTATCCTTTGAAATTCTATCACCTAGTTTAACTTTTTTATTTCTGGCTACTTGCTCACTAATTATTAATCCATCTTTTTTAGTACTATCTATATATCCCTCTTTAAGCTTTAGACTTAATTTTTTCATAGTATACTCAATATCTTTATTTGTCATATTATAAACTATGAGTTCGGCATCAGTTCCTATTCCTGTTCTATATGAGCTACTTCTTTCTACTGTATTTATTATCTTTTCTACATTCCCTTGCTGTTCAATTTTATTTACTAACTTTTCTGCATCATTTCCATTTAAAGCTTTAACTTCTGAAAAACTTTTTAATCTATTAGATGATAAATAAAAACCATCGACCATATTTCGTATTTCTAATTGAAATATAAATACTATTAAGATAGATAAAGCTATTGATAAAGCTATACTAAAAGTTCTTCTTTTATGAGACATTAAATATTTAATAGAACTTAATGGTGACACTACTCATCACCATCCTTTAGCTTTCCATCCCAAATATGAATCTTTTCATAATCTTTACTTAAAATTGCTTCATCATGTGTAACTACTATTACGGTTGCATTTTTCTTATGCTTACTAAGAAAATTCATTACTGACTGAGCATTCTGATGATCTAACGAGGCTGTAGGTTCATCTGCAAAAATAACTTTTGGCCTATTAATCAGTGCTCTTGCAATAGCAACTCTTTGCCTTTGTCCACCTGATATTTCATAAGGCTTCTTATTCATTAATTCTTTTAATCCTAAATCACATAACATTTCTTGGGCGAATTCTCTATACTTGTTTGCTTCTTTATCTACTGGAACTAATACATTATCTAAAGTTGAAAGATAATTCACTAAAAAGTGTCTTTGAAATATAAATCCAAAATTCTTCATTCTGAAAGAAGACAATTCTTTATCATTTAATTCTCCTATATTTATATCATCAAATAGTACTTTTCCTGAGGTTGGTCTTCTAAGTCCACTTAGTAAATATAACAGTGTACTTTTGCCACATCCTGATGGTCCTAGTATTCCATATAATTCACCTGAGTTAAAAGTTATATTAATATCTTTAATAGCATGAAATTGTCCTGGTTTTCCTATATCAAAAACGTGATTTAATGCTTCACCTTTTATCATAAATCCATCCCCCTTCTTCTACTCTTATTTTAATTTTATATTAAGTGTAAAATTAAAATAAGTAACTGTAGTCATATTTAACTATGACCACAGTTACTTATTTATTTATCATTTATAAATAGTGCAAGATTAGTCCTATCATCTATTCCTGTTTTAGCATATATCGATGAAACATAATTTTTCACCGTACCATCTGATATAAATAATGCACATGCAATTTGTTTATTGGTAAACCCTTCTCCAATTAGCCTAGCTATCTCTTTTTCTCGTTCTGAAAGCATATGTAATTTATCTTCCTTCTTTTCCATACCTTGAGATATTGTGCTTATTGCTTTATCTGCCAAAACCTTTGCTACTTTAGACTCCATTATAAGTTCCCCGTTATAACAATCTTTGATTACTTGTATGAGCTTTTTACTCTCAATATCTTTAAACACATAACCACTTGCCCCGTAGCTTAATCCCTTTAATATATATTCTTCATCATCAAAAGTTGTTAATATTATTACTTTAACCTTATCATATTTCTTCTTTATTAGTCTTGTGGCTTCCACTCCCCCTATCCCTTCCATTCTCACATCCATTAAAATTATATTTGGTGAGAATTTTTCCACAAGCTCCAATGCCTCTTCTCCACTTTTTCCACAAGCCACAACATCTATGTCTTTGTCAGTGGATAAAATTGTTGCTAGTCCATCTCTCATTAAACCCTGGTCATCAACAACTAACACTTTAATCATTATAATACACCTCCAATGCTTGCATTTATGGCAAATCCCTGCTTTTTAGAGCTTACAAAATTTATCTTTCCATTAACCAAATGAATTCTCTCTTCCATAGAAATAAGTCCAAACCCTTTATTTATGACTGAAGCACCATTCCCATTATCAATCAATGTTGTATTTAATACATTTTCAATATATTTTATGTTTAATATAAAGCTTGTTGCCTTTCCATGCTTAATTCCATTTGTTATTCCTTCTTGAACTATTCTATATATAGTTTTTTGAACTTCATAGCTTTCGCTAGAAAAATCACATATATCTACTAGAATATTTATGTTACATAACTTTTTTGTATCATTAATCAAAGAAAATATATCTTTATAATAATCCACTGTTTCTTCATCCCTATAGAACCTTACAGCTTCTCTTATTTCTTTGAGCCCTTTTCTTACTTGTGTTGCACCAACTTCTATTCTTTCTCTTCCTTCATCATAATTATCATCTAATATCATGACACCACTCTCTATTTGAATAAGTGCAGTTGTTAATATATGTCCTACATTATCATGTAGCTCTCTCCCTATTTTCATTCTTTCATGAGATTTTGAAAGTTCTTCAACTTTGTCATATGCTTTCGTTAAATATGAATTATAATTTAATACTTCAATATTTTTTTCAATCAAGTTTTGTCTTACTTCTATCAATTCATCATTTTGCTTTAGTGTCTGCTTTAAAAACCATAGTATTAAATATGCTAATGAATATACCATTATCCATAATAGAATACCTTGAAAATTTAAACTTCTATTTATATTAAGGAATATTCCATCATATATTAATACAAGCGACATAAATAGAAAGCTAATAAATTCTGAATAATACATAATTAATAAAAACATTAGTGAAACATAATAGAGCTTTAGAATAATTGCATAAAAAAAATAGTTAACAATAAATACAGCAATAAAATCAAATAGAATCCAAACTAGCAAGTAGGTACTAGCCTGTCTATCTTCATTTAGAAACCAAATATCTTTAATACATATAGACAATACTATTAAACTATTGATAGCCATAATCTCAAACGCATTGCTTATATTACTTAGTGCCGAAACTACAAATATAATAAAAAAAATTATATAGTTAATTGTAAAAATCTTTCCCTTCAAACTATTCATAACCTTACACCCATTTCAAAATTATATATTTACCAATATAGTATAATTATATCATTTATACCATTTATTTTACTAAGTAATAATTTAATCAATAATAAATTATACTTACATGTAGAATTTTTAAGTATAATGTAATATTTAAAATATTTATAATATTTAGAAATATTTTCTTGGCATGGAGCATAAAAAAAACTTATAATTGATATGTACTTATTATTTTATCTTTATGTAAGGTGTTTATATGAAAAGAATATATTATATACTTTTGATTTTTCTTTCAATTATTCTTGTATTCTCTTTGGGATTGTCAATTTATACTTCTAGCTCCTTAAACAAGTTAGTTAGTGAAAATTCATCAATATTTTCAAATAAAGAAACTCCAGTATATCATTTTGTTTCTATTATTCATAAAACTGATGAATCCTATTGGCAAGATATTGAGAACGGCATAATGAAAGCCTCAAAAGATTCAAAAATAGCGATGGAAGTTATTTATACTGGTGCTGATGACGAGTATACAGAAACATTAAATGATCTTGAAATGGCAATAGCTTCTAATGTTGAAGGAATTATTGTTCGCGGCTACGATACTAGTGATTTCTCTGATTTAATTGACAAAGCTTTTAGCAAAGGTATTCCAGTTATAACTATTGATTCTGATTGTTCTAATAGCAAACGTGTTTCCTTTGTTGGAACAAGTGATTTTGATTTAGGATCTCAGGCTGGAACGGAAGTTGTTAAAACTTCAAATGATAAAATCAATGTAGCTATAATACTTGATAATGATCGTAGCAAGAGAAATGATAATGGTTCAACATACATTTCTGGATTTAAAAATGCAATTAAAGATAATGCTAATATTAATTTGGTTGCAATAAAAAATTCTGAATTAGGTATTTTAGGTGCTAAAAATGCATTATCGGACATTATGACAAGTAACATTAACGCAAATACAATTGTTTGTACAAGTTCTAATGACACTATTGGCGTAGCTCAACAGTTAGTTGAATATAATAAGGTAGGTAACTTTTCAGTTATTGGATATGACAACTCTCCTGAAATACTCAAGTATATACAAAAGGGAGTTATATTTAGTACTCTTATACCAGATCCTTTAGAGATTGGGAAAAGTAGTGTAGAGAATTTAAAGAAAGTAAAACAGATGGGTGGGACTTCAACTAGTACCCTAACTCATATTAATATAGTTAATTCAGACAATGTTAATGCTTATATAAAAAATATTAGAGACGGGAGTTCTGATAGCAAATGAGATTATTGAATTTATTTAAGATAGACAGTATAAGAAAAAGTCTACTTCTATATTCATTTATACTTATTTTGCTAATGCTTGTAACTAGTATTTATACATTTTATAATGCTCAGAGCTTTTCAAATAAAATGAATACTATGTATTCTAGCAACAAAACTCTCACAGACCTTTCAAAAGATATAGAAGCAATTGATACAAATCTTTTAAATTATCTCACAACCAAAAATTCTGATAGTTATGATAATTATGTACGACTAAGTGATGATTTAAAAGATAAGTTAGATACCTTTAGCAGAAAATTAACCTATGATAAGAATCAAATTATATTAAAGGATATTGCTAATATAACTGACAGCTATATTTATGAGGCTGACTCTGCCATTAATGCAAGGAGAGTTGGAAATATTGCTCTTTATAATCAGAAATATAAGGATTCCGAAAAATATTCTGAGTATATAAAATCCTATATAAATAAGTTAAATGAAACCCAATTTCAAGATAATACTTCAACATACTTTAATATGTATGACAAACTTAATACTTTAAAAATACTAAACATAATAATAATAATCGATACACTTATTATAAATATAATCATTCTATTTATATTCACTAATAATATCTCTCACCCAATAACAATACTTTCGCATGCTGCAGAGGAAATCTCAAACGGAAATTTCGATATAAATGACGTTCCGGTAAACGTTAACAAGGAGATTCAAATAATGTCCTTTGCTTTTAATAAAATGAAAAATAATATAAAAACTTATATTTCTCAATTAAAATTACAGGCAGAAATAGAGTCTAATTTAATGGAAGAGAAAATGAATAACTTAAAGATGAAAAATCTTTTAAAGAATGCTGAAATTTCAGCACTTCAGTCACAAATAAATCCACATTTTCTTTTTAATACATTAAATGCAGGCGTTCAATTAGCCATGATGGAAAACGCAGATAGGACTAGTGTGTTTATAGAAAACCTATCTAACCTTTTTAGATATAACCTAAGCAAAATGGACAAATCTGTCTTACTTAAGGAAGAAGTTGCAAACTTAAATAGCTATATCTATATTCTAAAAACACGATTCGGCGATCTAATTGAGTTTAAAGTTGAAGTAGATGAAAATCTTTTGGACTACCCTATTCCTTCAATGATAATTCAACCAATTTTTGAAAATGCTTGCGTTCACGGGGTTGGTGATATGGAATCAGGAGGTAGAATTACTTTATCCATTATAGATAACTTATCCAATATCAATATAATAGTAAAAGATAATGGTAAGGGTATGGACAAAGATACCGTTTCAAATATATTAAATTTAAAGTCAATAAATAAAGAACATAATGATAAAACGAAAAGACATACTACAGGGATTGGACTAAAAAATGTAATTCAAAGAATTAGATTATTCTATGATGAATATGATGTTGTAGATATTCACTCAGTAAAAGGATTAGGAACTGAAATAATTTTAAAAATCCCTAAAAAAAGAGGTAATGAGGATGTATAGATTATTAATGGTTGATGATGAGAAAATAGTAATTGACTCTATAAGTTTTATTATAAAAAATAACTTTCCAAATATAATATATGAATCCGCTCGTTCTGGGAAAGAAGCTATTGAAAAAGCATCTTACTTTAGGCCTGACATAGTTCTTATGGACATAAGAATGCCTGGACTAAATGGTATTGATACAATCAAAGAACTAAAGGTTAATTTTCCTGAAACTATGTTCATTGTAATTTCTGCCTATGAGCAGTTTGAGTTTGCAAAAGAAGCCCTAACATTAGGCGTAATTGATTATATACTTAAACCTATGAATAAAAACACACTAATTGCGTCAATAGAGAAGGCAATTAATAAAATAACTAAAGAACGTGAAAAGCGCGCTAAAGAGTTAGAAAATCTAGAAAAATTTCAAACTACTCTTCCACTTTTAGAACATAATTTTTTATATTCCTTAATTGTAGATAATAAGAATTTTACAATTACAGAAGAATATAAAAAGCTGCTTAATATAGATAAACTTGGTGGATATCTTGTAGCAATAGATATAAATAGCAAGGATTCAAATAGTATTAGTCCTTCAATATATTATAGTATGAGAGATCTTTTAAAATATAAGTATAAATGTCTAATTGGTCCATTAGTATTAAACAGAATTCTTATATTGATAAATTCTGAGCCAAATAGCTCAACTACCGATATTGGTAATTATATAATAAAGAACCTGAGTGTTCTTTATAGTAGTATTAGTTTTAAAATAGGAATAGGTAGCTATAAACCTCTAGAAAAGATATTTATATCTTATGAGGAATCTTTGATAGCTTTAAGAAGTTTAAGTAATTCTAATGAATCAATATGTCATATAAATAATATAGAGAATACATCCGTTTACTCTTCAGATTATCCAAAGGATGTTGAAAAGAAACTTATTGAATTTTGTACATTAGGGGAAACAGATGAATCCCTTAAATACTTTAATGAACTCTTCAATTGGATTCAGAAGAATTTTAATAATAATTTAATGAAAGCTAAAACAACACTTATTGAACTTTTAGTAGTGCTTCATAAATCACTGATAGACTCAAATATTAACATATTTTATAATAACGAATATATAAATTCCATTTTAGAACTACAGAATTTAAATGAATTAGAACTTTGGTTTAGAGATAAAATAAGTTCCTCATGTGTAGAAATAAGAAAAGGTCACCGTAAAAATATTAGCAAAATAATTATTAATGCTAAAAAATACATCTCTGATAACTACAGTCTTGATATTACTTTGGACGAAATTGCAAAAGAGGCCTGTGTGAGTCCACACTATTTTAGTCGTTTATTCAAAGAAGAAACAGGAGAAAACTTTATTGACTATCTAACAAGAGTAAGAATAAATAAAGCAAAAGATCTTATGCAGAATTCAAATATAAGTATTAAAGAGATATGCTATAAGATAGGTTACAATGACCCTAATTACTTTAGTAGATTATTTAAGAAAGTTCAAAAGGTGTCTCCGACAGACTATTTAAAAAGTATTATGATTAAGTAAGGGAGGAGTTTCATGAATAAAAACTCCAAAATTAAAAAAAGAACAGTAATCATCAGTGTAATTACTTTTTCCATTGCTTCACTTTTTACGGCAAAGGCTATTTATAGCAAAAATCTAAATGAGTCAACTAATTCTCATCAAATTAAAATTGGTCTTTCACTAGATTCGTTGGTTATTGAAAGATGGCAAACTGATAGAGATATTTTTGTATCTAAGTCCAAGCAATTAGGTGCAAAAGTACTTGTTGAAAAGGCTAATAATGATACTAATGAGCAAATAAGACAAGTAAAATCTCTTATTGATCAAGGTGTCGATGTACTTGTAATTGTGCCACACGACTCCTCTGCTTTTCAAACAATACTTACCATTGCTAAAAGAAAAGGTATAAAAGTCATCGCTTATGATAGATTAATAAAAGATTCTTCAGTTGACTTATATGTATCTTTTGATAATGAAAAAGTAGGAGAACTAATGGGTGAATCGTTACTTAAAGCTGCACCAAAAGGAAACTACTTAATAATAAATGGAGGGCAAGAAGACTATAATACTCATCTAGTCAATAATGGATTTAAAAGAGTTCTAAAAGATTCCTTAGATTCAGGTAATATTAAAATATTAAATGAGGTTTGGGCAACAAGTTGGAATGAGGACGTTGCGTATAGATGTGTGGATGAAGCCTTATCAAAAGGAGAAAAAATAGATGCAATAATGTGTGGAAATGATAGACTAGCTGAATCAGCCATACAAGCATTAGCAGAAAGAAAGCTTGCAGGAACTATTCCTGTAATAGGACAAGATGCCTCCTTAGGAGGATGTCAAAGGGTTGTTGAGAGCACCCAACTTATGACTATATATAAACCAATTAGACCTTTAGCTGAAACAGCTGCAGAATATGCTGTAAAGTTAGCAAAAGATCAGCACTTATCTATTAAGACTACAATATACGATGGAACTACAGATATACCTTTTTATGTTGAAGATCCGATAACCGTTTATAAAAATAATATGGTTAGTACTGTTGTAAAAGATAATTTTCATAGTATCAATGAAATATATATGAATGTGCCAAAAGACTCCTGGCCTACTGGTAATTAATGCATGTAACCTAAAGTTTAACACAATAAACTTTAGGTTCATTTTTTTTATATATGATTTTTACATTATATAATACAAAAATCATATTACATCTCACTTCCCTATTATATAAAAATTCTTTAAAGCATTATGTATATATCAAAAAAATATAGATTAGTACAAAAAAATGCTTGTCTTTATTTTCTGAAAATTACAAAAGTTAATTAATTTAATTTACTAGATAATTATGTGTAGGGTTTTTCTCTCTAAAAAATATTAATATCTATATGTACAATCGTTTACAAATTTAAGGAGGATTAAATTTATGAAAAAATTTAAAGTGTGCGCATTACTAATGACTGGTATTATGGCAGCTGCTCTATTTGCTGGTTGCGGAAAGAAAGACGCTCCTGCATCTAGTGACAAGAAATTAGTTATCGGAGTTTCCTTACCAACTCAAAGAGAAGAAAGATGGGTAAGAGACAAAGAAACTATGGAAGCTTATGCAAAAGAAAAAGGTGTTGATTTAAAAATCCAAGTAGCTGATACTGACGTTGCTCAACAAGCATCTCAAGTAGAAAACTTAATTTCTCAAGGCATAGACGTTTTAGTTCTTGCTCCTGCTGATGCTTCTGCTTCTGCACAAAGTGTTGAAAAAGCACATGCTGCTGGAATAAAAGTTATATCCTATGATAGATTAATAGCTAACTGTGACCTAGATTTATATATGTCATTTGATAATGAAAAGGTTGGAGAACTTCAAGGAGAATATATAACTAAAAAAGCTCCAAAAGGAAATTACATCGTAATGGCTGGTGCTCCAACAGATAATAACGCAACTCTATTTAAGAAAGGTGCTATGAAATATATCCAACCTTTAGTTGATAAAGGAGATATAAAAGTTGTTACTGATTTAGCAGTAGATAACTGGGAACCTACAAATGCACTTAAAATTGTAGAAAACTCATTAACTGCTAATAGTAATAAAGTAGATGCTATACTTGCACCAAATGATGGTACCGCAGGTGCTGCAATTCAAGCTCTTTCTGCTCAAGGATTAGCTGGAAAAATTCCTGTAACTGGACAAGACTCAGAACTTACTGCTGCTCAAAGAATAGTTCAAGGTACTCAATCAATGACTATCTTCAAAGATACTAGAGAATTAGGTAAAGCAGCTATAGATGCAGCTATCAAATTTGCAAAAGGTGAATCAGTTGAATCTAACGGAAAAGTTAACAATGGTAAAATGGATGTTCCTTCTTCACTTCTTGCTGCTCAAGTAGTTGATAAAGACAACTTAGACAAAGTTCTTATAGACAGTGGTTACTTAAAGAAAGATGATGTTTATAAAAAATAGATAAAAAGCTTTAAACAGGGGGTTTAGTAATACCCCCTGTTTTGAAAAATCAGACGGGGAGGCAATAATTTATGGATCAATATATTCTAGAGATGAATCATATTACGAAGGAATTCCCTGGTGTAAAAGCTCTGGATGATGTATGTTTTAAAGTTAAAAAAGGTGAAATCCATGCTCTCGTTGGAGAAAATGGAGCTGGTAAATCTACATTAATGAAAATATTAAGTGGTGTTTACCCTCATAATAGCTATACTGGAGAGATATTAGTAAAAGGAAATACTCAAAGCTTTGAGAATATAAAAGACAGTGAAAAAGTTGGTATTGCGATAATTTACCAAGAGCTTACTTTAGTAAAATATTTAAGCATAGCTGAGAACATATTTTTAGGTAATGAATTTAATTCTAACGGTATTATTGATTGGGATAAAACTTATATGTCAGCAGAAAAGATATTGAAGGAAGTAAAACTAGAAGATAATCCTGATACTAAGGTTATCGAGCTAGGAATTGGAAAACAACAATTAATTGAAATTGCTAAAGCTCTTTCTAAGAATGTTGAAATATTGATTCTTGATGAACCTACTGCAGCTTTAAATGAAACAGATTCAAAAAACCTTCTTACTATACTAAAAGAGCTGCGTTCTAAAGGTGTAACTTGTATTTACATTTCTCACAAACTGGAGGAAGTCATTGATATAGCTGATACTGTTACCATCATAAGAGATGGAAAAACAGTGTGCACAAATGATATGCATAATCCAGATGAGAAACTTACTGAGGATAAAATAATTACTCATATGGTTGGACGACAATTAACACAACGTTTCCCTAGAAAAGAACATACTCCAGGGGAAGTAGTTCTAGAAATTAAAAATTGGACAGTTTATAATCCTGAAATACCTGATAAGGAAGTCATAAATAATGTTAGTATGAAGGCAAGAAAAGGTGAAATTTTAGGTATTGCTGGACTAATGGGTTCTGGTAGAACTGAATTTATAATGAGCCTTATTGGAGCCTATGGAGTTAATGCTGTAGGAGAAATATTTGTTGAGGGTAAAAAGGTTGCTATAAAGAATCCTAGAGATGCCATATCAAACGGAATCAGTTATCTATCTGAGGATAGAAAAGGAAAAGGCCTTATTTTAATGATGGACATAATGAATAATACTTCCATCTCTAGTCTTAACAGCATAAGCCATTCTGGAGTTATAAACTCAAACGAAGAAATTAATGCAACAAGCTCATACGTTAAAGCATTAAACATCAAAACTCCATCCATAGAACAAAAGGTTGAAAATCTAAGTGGTGGAAATCAGCAGAAAGTTGCTATAGCCAAATGGCTAATGACTAATCCTAAGGTGCTTATACTTGATGAACCAACAAGAGGTATAGACGTTGGTGCTAAATTTGAAATATATAACATAATGAACCAATTGGTAGATAAAGGAGTTTCTGTAATAATGATCTCCTCAGAACTTCCTGAAATATTAGGAATGAGTGATAGAATTATAGTCATGAACAGAGGTAAATTCACAGGCGAAATCGGCTGGAAAGAAGCATCTCAAGAAAAAGTAATGCATTACGCAACAGGAGGTAAATAAATATGTCAGATATTCAAACTGAAAATAAAACCAAGGTTACAAATGAAGGTTCCATATTATCCGTACTAAAAAAATCTATGAAAACTAATCTAAGACAATACACAATGTTTATAGCATTAATTGCTATAAGTTTGATATTTACATTCCTAACTGATGGAACATTCTTAACTTCTAGAAATTTATCAAACTTATTACTTCAAACTGCTACTACTGCAATACTTGCTTGTGGTATGGTACTTATAATAATAGCTGGGCACATAGATCTTTCTGTCGGTTCAGTAGCTGGATTCACTGGTGCAATAGCAGCACTATTACAAGTTAAATATGGATGGGAAACAGCCCCAACTATAGTAGTTACTATCTTAGTTGGTATTGCTGTTGGTGTTTGGCAAGGTTTCTGGGTATCCTACCAAGGTGTTCCTGCTTTTATCGTTACTCTTGGTGGTATGATGATCTTTAGAGGCGGTGTTATGGCTGTAACTAAAGGTCAAACTATTGCTCCAACCAAACCTGCTTTTAAAGCAATTGGACAAGGATATCTACCTAAGATTTCAGATAATCTAAATGATACTACTATAGCTCTTGGAGTATTAATCATAGTTGCATACTTATTCCTTGAAATTAGAAAGAGAAAGATAAGAGTAACTAAATATAACTTTAATGTTCTTCCTCTTCCATTAGAAATAGCAAAGCTAACAGCAGTATCAGCTATGATAGCCTTACTATTCTTAATTATGGTTAGTTATAGAGGTATTCCTTATAGCATTGTATTAGTTCTTGGACTTGTACTTCTATTCTCCTTTATAACCACTAAAACTACTCTTGGCCGTTATGTATACGCTATTGGTGGAAATAAAGAAGCATCTAAACTTTCTGGTATTAACATCCAAAAAGTAACAATGCTTATATTTGTAATAATGGGCTTTTTATCTGCGGTAGCTGGTATTGTATTTACTGGTAGACTTGACTCTGCTACTGCATCTGCAGGTAACTTATTCGAACTAGATGCCATTGCTGCTTGTTATATAGGTGGTGCTAGTGCAATGGGTGGTGAAGGTTCTGTTATGGGAGCAATGATTGGAGCTCTTGTTATGGCAACCTTAAATAATGGAATGAGCTTAATGAATGTAGATTTAACTTATCAATATATAATTAAAGGCTTAATACTACTTATAGCTGTAAGAGTTGATATAGCAACAAGAAAAAAAGCAGCTTAATTTTCTCCCAAATAAGGGGCTATTGCAAAATGCAACAGCCCCTTATTTATATTCTACTTATAGTATATCAATAATTTCTTTATATTTTTTCTTAGCATTTATATATGCAATACAGTTAAACATATATGATAATACGATTAGAATATTATTTGATTGAATCAATCTCATGTCCATCTTAATCCACAAAGAATAAATTATAGTTATAATCATATTTAAAGTACAGCTCATGAAAAAAATGCTTTTAAGTAGCCTTGAAGCTGTTACCCTTAATTCATCTTTGGTAAGCCCTATCAAATATAATTTCTGAAAATATTCTTTTATATACTCTAAATCAATTTGTGATTTATAGTATAGTATATTCGATAAGATAATGAAAAAAAGTACTTTTGTAAAAAATGCAATTAACTCTAAGATCTTTATTTCACTTCCAGTAATCTGCACCTGATTAAATATTATATTGTTATATATACTGTTATAAGTTATAAAAAGAAAACTAAAAAACGTTATATAAAATATAAAAACCTTTCCTTTTTCTAAATTTCTAATGGTCTCCTTAAATAAAAGAAACTTACCATTATAAAAAACCTTTTTCTTTTTGAAAAAATATAGGCATAGCTTACTAAAATAAAACACTATTACATATATCAAAAGTACACAATTTAACCAATTACTTAAGTATATTAATGATTTATCTTTAAAACTATCTATCCACATGACAATATCAGTAATCAAAATTACTATAAGAAATCCCCTGTTAATATATTTTCTTATTCTCTCTCTATATCCACTGGTATTACTTTCTTCATATATATTTACTTTCCTAAGCAAAATCCTTGTTCTAGTTAGCACTATCAAATATATAATTGTAGAAAATAACAAAATGGACATAAAATTTATTTTCTCCAGATTATATGTTAGCGAAGACACTCCTAGGTACTTAATTAGTGCAACGAAAGATATTTTTGAAAAAACTCCTCCTAATATTGCCCCCAGCAGTGAACATAAAATTATTAAAAGTAAGTTTTCAAGCAATACCAACTTAAATAATTCTTTTTTAGTTAGTCCTATAAACATAAGTAATTTAAATTCTTTATCTCTTGATCTTATATATGAATTATATGAATATACAAGAAAAAAACTAAGTATTAGAATTATAATAATAAAAGATAACCTCAATGTAGCTACTACTAGATTATTCTTGGCAATTAATAGTATCTCTTTATTGTTAACTAACGTAGAATATACAAAATTTAATGTTATAGATATAGTGCATGCTGTAATGAAAGCCGCAAATTTTCTTATGTTTCTCCTAAAATTTTTCCATACAACAACTGTATAGTTCATTAGTTTTCACCGCCCATTATTGCAAGGCAATCTAGTATTTTATTATGGAAATTATTATCGTTGTTATTATTGTATATGTCAGCAAAGATAGTTCCGTCTTTTATAAAAATTACCCTTGAGCAGTAGCTAGCTGCCACAGAATCATGAGTCGCTAATAATATAGTTACTTTTTTATTTTTATTAATTAACTTTATGTAACTCATGAATTTTTTTGCAGCCTTCGAATCTAGATTTCCAGTGGGCTCATCTGCAAAAACAATTTTGGGATTAGTTATTAATGCTCTACAACAAGCAGCCCTTTGTCTTTGTCCTTGTGAAACACTTGTAGGATATTTATCTCCAACTTCATATATATTAAGAAGCTTAAATAACTCGTCTACTTTCTCTTCAATATACTCCTTTTTTTGCCCTTGAATAACTAGTGGTAAAGCTGCGTTTTCTTTAAGTGTAAGATCATCTAATAAATTAAAATTTTGAAATATCATTCCAAAGTTTTCTCTTCTAAAAATTGCTCTTTCATTATCATTAAGCTTAGATATATTTCTCCCCATTATCTCAACGTCTCCAATAGTAGGCCTATCTACTCCACTAAATATGTTCAAAAGTGTAGTTTTACCACTTCCTGAGGATCCCATTATAGCAGTAAATTCCCCTTGATTTATGGTAATATTTAATCCGTTAATTATATTTTTAGAGCTATAATTAAATAAGCCACTATAATTCTTAACTATATTATTAGCCTTTAGTACTTCCAATTTTAACTCCTCCTAAATGCACGGTTAAATGATTCGTTTTATTGTGAATTTAAAAAATATGTTATTGTAACCTTAGTTCCCCTGCCCTGTTCTGACTCTATATGAATTTTATGTTTTAAGTTTTTTGCTAATTGTTCACAAATATAAAGACCTATCCCAGTAGCTTCCTTATACTTTCTTCCATTAGCGCCAGTAAAAAAAGGTTCAAATAAACGATTCATATCTACTTCAGGTATGCCAATACCCTCATCAATAATGTTCAATTTAACTTCACCATGATTATTCATAATATTAAATTTAATATATTTCTTAACATCTCTTTCACTTGAATATTTAACGGCATTATTTATAATTTGTTCTATCATAAACTTGTTCCACTTTTCATCCGTTAAAACAGTAATATTATCATCTTCACATTCTATTTGTGGAAATACATTGTTATATATAAATAATGACTTTTTTGAATTAATTAATTCTTTTATAGAGTCAACCAAATTAACTGCTTCCGGCTCATAATCCTTAGCAAACTGTTCCATTCTTAAAATATTTAACAATTGTTCTAAACCATTTTGTAACTTTGTGTTTTCTTCAACTATTTCCTGTATAAAGCTACTAATTTCTTCTTGGCTTAAATTTCTTTCAGTATTCATATTTTCTACTTTTATCTTTTGTAGCACCAAGCTAATTATGGAAACTGGAGTTTTCATATTGTGTATCCACTGAGATACAAAGTACTTGTAAGAATTATTCTCAGCATTTGTTCTACTGATTTCCTTCAGATATTCACCCTGCATATCTTTTAATACATGCATGAAATATTTCTGTTGATTTGTTTCTTCAAGTAATTTATCTCTTTGTAGATTAATTAAATCTTTAATATTGATGTTAAAATTATAATATTTTACAAATTCTATAAATATAAAAATTAGAAATATTGTAGATGCGATTACAATTGGGTATATAATATCCTTTATATCTGCAGTTATATAGTAATATAGTATTATTACACCTATACTTAAATAAAAGGCTATAATGTATCTTAAACTATCTTTAATAAAATTAGTTATTATTTTCTTTTTCATCGTTTAATTCATTACTATATATATATCCCAATCCTCTTTTAGTCCTAATCGCATCATTAATTCCAAGTATAGATAATTTATTTTTAACTCTTGTTACATTTACTGTGAGTGTATGATCATCAACAAAAAATGTTTCATCCCATAGTTCTTCAAGAAGTTCTTCACGAGAAACTACAGCTTTCTCTTTTTGTACCAACTTACTTAATAATTGAAATTCTTTCTTAGAAAGCTCTGTGGTCATACCGTTATAACTAATTTGAAAATTGCTTTTATTTAAAATTAATCCATCAGAAGCTAAGATTAACCTTTTATCTTGAGAATAATCAACTACTCTTCTAAATGCAGCTTGTATTTTTACTAATAGTAATTCAAAACTAAATGGCTTAACAATAAAATCATCTGCACCCATCTCAATTCCTCTTATTTGCTCTAGTTCGCTACTTCTTGCAGAAATAAAAATAATTGGGATATTAGATTCTCTTCTGAAGCTTCTACATAACTGAAATCCATCTGAATAAGGAAGATTTATATCTAGAAGTACAAGATCTGGCTTCTCCTCCTTAAATTCATTTTCTATATTTTGATAATCCTTAATAGTAACGCACTCATATCCATATTTCTCGATAAATGCTTTCATGAGATTATTAAGTTTTATATCATCTTCCACAATTAATATTTTTTTCACTTTAATAACTCCCATCACTTAAATTAAAACCGTAAGTTTTAGCTTACGGTTTTAACTTCATTATATCTTTTCTCTTTGTAATATGCTATACATTACCGGAACTATGATCAAGGTCAGTAATGTTGATACTAGTAGACCGCTTATGACCACTATTCCTAATCCTTGGGAGATTAACGCACCTTCTGAAAATCCTAATGCTAATGGAATTAATGCCATTATTGTAGCTAACGCTGTCATGAATATTGGTCTTAATCTAATTGATCCAGCTTCCAATAAAGCGTCCTTAATCCCATATCCTTTTTCCCTATTATGCTTTACTCTATCCAATAAAACAATTGCATTTGTAACTACTATACCTATGAGCATTAACATTCCTATTAATCCTGATACGGATAAGGATTGTCCTGTAATTAATAATCCAAGTAGTGCTCCTACTGCTGCAAAAGGCAATGAGAAAAGTATTGCAAATGGTGTCTTACCTTCACCGAAAGCTAAAACCATAACTACATATACTAGGCCTATAGCTATTAACATTGCCATTCCCATTTGTGAAAAACTTTCATTTATTTGTTTATTACTTCCACTATTATCATAACTAATACTTTCAGGTAGTTGTGATTTTATATCATCAACTGCTGCAAGAGCCTCTTTCGATACCTTACTGGTATCTTTTGTTTTTATGTCTGCTGACACTGAAACATATTGTTTCCCATCCATTTCTGTAATACTAACTGGACCATATCCTTGAGTTACTTCAGCAACATCAGATAATTTTATAATCCCCTTCATGCCTACTATATCCATGTCTTTTATTTTGTCTATACTATCAAGATTTGCATCTTCATATCCTAAATAGACATCAGTGCTTTCCCCATTATTTTTAATTGTTGTAACTTTATTTGAACTAAGTGAGTTTCTAACAGTACCTGCAACCATAATAGAACTTAGTCCATTCTCTGCTGCCTTATTTTCATCTACCTTTAAGTCTATTTCTGGCTTCTTCTGTTCAATAGAACTAGTTAAATTTCCAAGGTCTTTAAAATCCTTTAACTTATTCATTACTAACTCTGAAGCTTTATTTAAATCTTCAACCTTGTCACTATAAAGCATTATTTGAACTTTATCAGACTGCCCTGATAATGACTCAGTACTTATCGTAAACTTCCCTTCATCTGTAGATAATTTTTTTGCTTCCTCTTGTATTTCATTAGTTACCTTATTAACATCTTCTCCTTCTTTGATAACTATAGTATAGGTAGCTGTATTACTTCCTTGAGATGACATTGCATTTCCTGATGCACTACTATCTCCAACAGAACTTACAAAGGTTTCAATATCTTTTCTTTCAGATAGATATTTCTCAAACTTTAAAGAGTATTCATTAGTTTTTACTGTAGATGTTCCTGGCGTCATACTCAACTTACCATTTAAAGTATTTGTATTTGATGCTGGTAAAAATTGAACTGGTATCTTTTTGGCAAATCCTAATGTACCCACTAAAATTACTAGTGATAAAACTAGGACAATTGCCCTATGACTTATTGACCAAGATAATATTCTCTTATAAATAATAGTAATCTTTCCTTCATGGTGTACATGCTTTATTTTTTTATTTAATAGCATTGTTTTAGTTAAAACTGGTACTACGGTTATAGATACTAGTAAAGATGCTAAAATACATATAACTACAGTAGCTGCAAATGGGAAAAATATCTTTCCAACCATTCCTGAAATAAATGATAATGGAAGGAATACTCCTATAGTAGTAATTGTAGATGATGTTATAGCTGATGCTACTTCTGAGACAGCTTCTTTAATTAGCTCAGAATCTCTATGTGTTTCACTTGAAAATCTCCTATATATATTTTCAATTACTACGATTGAATCATCTACTATACGCCCAACCGCAACAGCCATTCCCCCTAATGACATTATATTCAAACTTATTCCAAACCTAGGAAGTAGAATGAGTGCTATTAATATAGACAATGGAATAGATACAACCGCGATTATAGTCGCTCTTAAATCTTTTAAGAATAATGCAATTACAACAATTGCAAATAAGGCACCTAAAACACCTTCTCTAACCATTCCATTAACAGAATCCTTTATACTAGTTGAACTATCACTAACCAAACTGAATTTAAAGTCTGAATTTGCATTTTGTAAATCCTTTATTGAAGATTTAATGTCATTAGAAACTTGAACAGTATTTGCATCATCTGTTTTATAAACGCTTAGTATTATTGCATCTTTATTGTTTGAGCGAGTTTTCATTTGCTTATCAGTAGTTGTATTAGTTATTTCTGCAACATCACCTAAAAACACTACCTTAACTTCAATCTCATTCTTAGAGCTACTTGTTGTGTTTTTGGATGGAGTACTAGCGTTTTGGCTTTTCTGTCCTTGAGATGATTGTGATTGTGCCATTCCTTTAGACTTATCAATAGTATCATTTATTGATTTATCTAATGCATCTTGAGTCTGTTTTAAACTATCTTGCAATTGGGTTAATATTACTTGTGCTTGAGTCTTTTGTGCTGTTGTGGCTTGGGGATTCTGTAAAATACTTTGTTGAGATAATATTCCCATTTGTATTTTTTGAATTGCGTTTAGCATTGCAATAGCCTGAGTGTTTCCTCCAACTAAACCACCCATTTGCCCCATACCTTGTCCCAACTGAGCCATTCCCTGTGAAAATCCATCTGCCATCTGTTGCATTCCTTGTCCTAGTTGTCCTACTGCTGAACCAACTTGATCTGCCATAACTTTATTCGCATTTATAGGAACAACAATTGGTATAGATTTTATTTCATCAATACTATTTATTTTTGCCTCAGATCTAATAGGCATTGTTGAGCCATTTATATCTGTTTCTCCTACTGGAAATGAAAAATTATTTCCTGATAGCGCATTCTTTACATCATCCATTGATAAGCCATTTTCCTTTAACTTATCCTGCTTTACCTTAATATAAGTGTTACTACTTGCAGTTCCTTGTACAGATATACTTGATACCCCATCAACTCCTGTAAGCTTTGGATTTACTGTATCATTAATATATTTTGTAAGTTTATCTTTATCAGTTCCACCATCTACTGCATATGTCATTATAGGCATACTTCCAAAGCCTATTCTTGAAACTGTAGCTTTCTGAGCTGTATCTGGTAATGTCACTTTATTTACTGCATCAGACACTTCTTTTTCAGCCTTGTCCATATCTTTGCTATAATCAAATTCTGCAACTATAATTCCAACATTCTCATTATTTATAGTTCTTACATCTTTAATTCCTTGAATGCTTGAAATTCCTTTTTGCATGGGTCTTGTAATCTTTTCTGCTACATCTTCTGGCGAAGCTCCTGGATATACAGAAACTGCTGTAATCATAGGTATATTTATATTGGGCATAGCCTCCATCTTTATGTTCTTAGCTGAATAAAGTCCCCCAGCTGTAATCATTGCAATTATTAAAAATACAACGAAAACATTCTTTAGTACAAAATTAATTGCCTTCTTCATTTTTTCACTCCTAGTTAATAAATTTTATTCTCACTACTCCTTTTAAATTGCTTAGATATTTTCCCTATTTTAAATAATTTTAAACAACTTCAATATTTTTATATACTTATTATAGTTACACCAATGTTACAA
This sequence comes from Clostridium sp. YIM B02551, assembly GCF_022324735.1. Taxonomy (NCBI): domain Bacteria; kingdom Bacillati; phylum Bacillota; class Clostridia; order Eubacteriales; family Clostridiaceae; genus Clostridium; species Clostridium sp. YIM B02551. Next base: position 191,675 of record NZ_JAKGTF010000005.1, read on the forward strand.
TATTGAAACATTAGTTAATAAAAAAGGATTGTATCAAAAATTTCATCTGATACAATCCAAAAAAACTTAATTATTCTCTTTCAACCACCAAGGCAGTTCCTTGGCCTCCACCTATACATAAAGTAGCTAACCCTCTTTTTGCATCTCTTTTTTGCATTTCATGCAGTAGCGTAACTACTATCCTAGCACCTGATGCACCTATTGGATGCCCAAGGGCAATAGCTCCACCATTAACATTTACTTTACTCATGTCCAAATTTAAATCTTTTGCTATTGCTATACTTTGTGATGCATATGCTTCATTTGCTTCAACTAGATCTAAGTCCTCAGCCTTTAAATCTAACTTATCTAGTACACCTTTTGTAGCATGAAATGCTCCGTATCCCATTATAGCTGGATCTAACCCTGCTGAATCATATCCACTTATTTTAGCAAGAGGCTTTAACTTTAATTCCTTTGCCTTTTCAGCACTCATTATTACTAATGCTGCTGCTCCATCATTTATTCCTGATGCATTTCCTGCTGTAATGCTTCCATCTGCTTTAAATATTGGCTTTAATTTACTCAATGCTTCCATACTATTTCCGAACCTTGGGAATTCATCTGTATCAAAAACAACTTCACCTTTTTTGGTCTTGATAACTACAGGAACTATTTCATCTTTGAAACGTCCTTCTTTTATAGCTTTTTCTGCCTTTTGTTGAGATAAAAGCGAGAACTCATCCTGTTCTTCTCTTGAAACATTCCATCTTTCTGCTACATTCTCAGCCGTTACCCCCATGTGATAATCATTGAAGGCGTCCCATAATCCATCTCTTATCATTTCATCAACTAACTCTGAATTCCCCATTCTATAACCCCATCTAGCATTCTCAGCTAAGTATGGTGCTCTTGACATATTTTCCATTCCACCTGCAATAATTATATCTGCATCTCCTGCCTTAATAATTTGAGCTGCTAAACTTATACTTCTTAAACCTGACCCACAAACCTTATTAATTGTTAATGCTGGTACTTCTACTGGTAAACCACCTTTTATAGCTGCTTGTCTAGCTGGGTTTTGTCCTAGCCCTGCTTGTAGAACATTTCCAAAGATTACTTCATTAACGTCTTTAGGATTAATTCCCGCTCTTTTTACAGCTTCTTTTATTACTATAGCTCCCAAATCTACTGCTGCTACATCCTTTAAAGTTTTACCATATGCTCCTATTGCAGTTCTTACCGCACTTACTATTACTACATCCTTCATTTCAAATTCCTCCTAAAATAATATTATTCTTAGTTATTTTTTTAACAAATATTAATAGACCGGTTTGTTTATTTTTAACTTAAAAATTTAGTTTAAATTCTTTAATTTAAACTACTTACTTCTTTTACGCGCTGGGCAAAGTTTAAGGCAATTAAAACAATAGTATTGTGTTATAAAGGCATTCGCTTGATAATAAGGGAAAAATTCCATCGCCATAGCTTGTCTCTTATCTTTGTCTGCCTCTATATATTTATCTAGAAATGATAAATAAGCTATAAATGAATATGGTTGAGATGACTTCATACATTTAAAAATATCAGTTTTTCCTTCCTCATCTAAAGCTTTAGCTGGGCAATTATTCACACATATTCCACAATTATTACAAAAGTTTTCTTTTATTTTTTCATCTGATTCTAATTCTAAATTTGTAACTATAGCTGCAAAGGTAATTCTAGTACCAAACTCCGGATGAATCACAAGGTTATGCCTTCCAAAGTTCCCCAAACCTGCTGCTACTGCTGCATGTCTAAGAGATACTGCTGAGGTCCCTCCCCTTGGAAAGGATTCTGGAATAGATACAAGCTTTGCATTAAACTCATCCTCTAAGTAATGACATATTTTATATGCATCAGCTCTCATTACATCTTTTTTATCCAGTCTTCCATTCATTGCTAGCTGTGGATCCAAGCTTTCGCAAGTGGACAATTCTCTATAAGCCATTACTATCATGGATTTTGCTTTAGGAAAAAAGGATTCAATTTGGGGAGTATTGGGACTTACATAATCAGCCACAGCTGCAAACCCTACATCATCAACTCCTAGGCTTTTAATATAATTTCTTATTGCTTCCTTCATATATTCACCTCTTTATAACTAATGTATATATTATTTAAATCTTTTAGCATTCTTTTTAAAACATCTACATCTTTGCTTATTCTGTAATATACTAAATATCCTTCATAAATGGCGAACGCTTTATGTGCAATTTCTTCAGAAGTATCAGACGAAATACCTGAGAATTCAAATATATCTTTAAAAACACCAATTAACCTTTTTATTGACTTATTATAATATTCGGAGATATCTGGTTCTGAAAAAGCTATCTCAAGCCCTAATACTGCAAAAGGACATCCATAATGCTTATTTTGCTCAGCACTACTTATCATTTGTTGTATTAGCTGTGTTATAAATTCATCCCACTTCTTTCCTTTAGAAGTTTCTATAATCCACTCATTTATTTTTTTATCAAAATAATAAGATACTTCTATAGCTAAATTCTTTTTGCTAGAAAAGTGAAAGTAAAATGATCCTTTAGGTAATTCAGCCAGGGCTAAGATATCATTAATCCCTGTTGCATTATATCCATTTTTCATAAAAAGTTCAGCTGCACATTCAATTAATTTATTCTTAGATTGCTCACCTTTTGTGTTTTTAGCCATACCTTCTCCTCCTTGTTAAATTATTATCTAACTAAATATTAGACCAGTCTGTCTATTTTGTCAATAAGAAATTGTTTAGATTTCTTATCCAAGTAGTATTCTTTTGTTCTACTTATCAAAAAGCCCACCGCCATTTTTATTGCTTCTACCATTTCTCTTTTGACCTATTGATTTATGAGCCCTATTGCCACTATTTTTCTCTAACCCTTTTTTCTTTTTTTCTTCTATTAATTTCTTCATCATTTCCATATTGTTATTATTCATAATATAAACTCCAATTCATATTTCTTAAACTTTTTATATATAATGCAAAAATCATATTACATCTCATAGTCCAACTCTTAGTTGAAACGTCTACGAGTTGGACAGTGACATATAAATTCTTTAATGCATTATATATACCTAAATAATTTTAACATCAACCTTCTAAGTTTAAAATAGTAAATTTTTATATTCTTTAACTTTATATAAAGCCTTTTAAATTTATCTTTAATTATTTATTCTTATTAAAATAACTCCATAAATACAAACCTTTTCCACTGTAAAATCAGTTGTTTTTTGTCGAAATAAATTGAATATTATTAAAACTCATGGTAGTATTATCTTAATAAACGTTCGTTTAGAAAGGATGTGTTACACCCTTGGATAAAATACTACAAGTAGCCAAAGTACTTTTCTGTGAACGAGGCTTTGACGGCACTTCTGTCAGAGATATTACCAATTCTTTAAATATAACTCCTGGTGCTTTGTATGCTCACTTTAAATCAAAACAAGAGCTTTTCTTTTCACTCTTATTTACTGTATGGGATGATTTTATTAAATCTATTCATGAGACTATTAATGATAATAGTCACAAATCTATACAAATGCAGCTTTATGGTATCTATGCTTTTTATGTGAATTTTGATAAGAATGATCACTATAATTCAACCCTTTTATTGCGCAACTTCATATTTCCTCCCTATAGTTTAAATGAAGATGTTCGTGAATTTTCTATAGAGAAATATTCTATCGTTATTGAAAAAGTTAAACCTATATTCATAGATGGTATTGAACAAGGGGTACTTAAAAACTACGGTTTGAACAAGCATATTGATTTTTTTAATACTCTTATAAAATCTATTGCTATTGATATTATTGAGTCCAATGGAACTAAAGATTTAGAGTACTTTGATAAATATTGGAATACTTATTGGAAAGAAATATCTGAAAACTATTAAACTAGGAGGCATATCATGAAATTATTAAAAAACTCAAAAATCTCGTACAAGCTTATATTAAGTTTCATCCTGGTATCATTATTCATTGTTGGAGTTGGTTTAATTGGAATGCAAAATATGAAGAAAATCTCCAATAACGCTACCTCTATGTATGAAGATAGTTTACAATCCTTAGATGCATTAAATACTATTAAAGGGAATTCACTACAACTTCAAACCCAGTTCTATCTTTTAGTTTATTCCAAGGATAGCAGTAAACTTGCTGAGACAAAAGATCTTATGGATAGGTTGAAGACTCAAAACAACACCTTACTAGATAAGTTTGGTAAGCTCAATTTAGATTCAAATGAAAAGAAATTATTAAATGATTATAATAATACACTTGCTCAATATAGAGATGCACGTGATAAAGTAGTTAAACTTGTTGAAGGTGGTAAATATGATGAAGCAGTTCCTGCGTTAACTGAATCTGCAAAAATAAGAGCCATTATGTCAGATACTCTTGACAAGCTTATTCAGTACAATGTATCTCAAGCTGCTGATGCTAATACATCTAACATAAATGTTTCTAATAAATCAAATGTCCTAATTGTAGTTTCAACAATTGTAGGTTTTTTATTTGCTTTAGTATGTGGAATATCCGTATCTAACAATATATCAAAAAGATTGAAGAAGGTAGAGTCTTTTGCTCATGCTTTAGGTGATGGAGATCTTTCTAAATCAATTGAAATTACATCAAATGACGAAATTGGAAGTCTTGCTAATTCCTTAAATAATGCTGTTCAAAATACAAAATACTTAATTTCTGAGCTTTCATCAAGTGCTCAAAATATAAGTTCATCAAGTGAAGAATTATCGGCTACAATGCAAGAATTATCTTCCAAAATGCTTACAGTAAATGAATCTACTATGGACATCGCAAAAGGAGCTCAAGACCTTAGTGCCACAACTGAAGAAATAAATGCTTCTTCTGAGCAGATTGGAGATACTACATATTCTTTAGCTGATAAGGCTAAAGAAGCTCTTAATTCTGTCAAAGCTATTGAAACAAGGGCACTAAATATTAAGGAAAAAGCATCAAAGGCTATTAATGAAGGAAATGAAATTTATAAGAAACAAGAAGCAGATATAAATAATGCTATTAAAGAAAGTAAAGTAGTTAATGAAATAAAAGAGTTAGCCTCATCAATAGGTGATATTGCTGAACAAACTAACCTACTTGCCTTGAATGCTGCTATTGAAGCGGCTAGAGCTGGAGAAACTGGAAAAGGCTTTGCTGTAGTTGCAGATGAAGTACGAAAACTAGCTGAAGAATCTGCAGAATCTGTAAAGAATATTCAGGAAATGGTTACGAAAATAGATATTGCTGTAAATAACCTATCTAGTAGTGGACAAAGCATGCTTCAATTTATGACAGATTATGTTCAACCAACCTATGAATTACTTATGGACACTGGAAAACAATATGAGTTGGATGCTGAATTTATAGCTAGTATTTCAGAACAAATTGCAGCTGGTAGCAAGTCAATGTCTGAAACTATCGAGCAAGTTACATCTGCTATAGAAACTGTTGCTGCTACAGCTGAGGAATCTGCCGCTGGCTCAGATGAAATAATGAATAGCATTAGTGAAACTACCTTCGCAATTGAAGAAGTATCTAAAGCAGCTCAATCTCAAGCAATGCTAGCTGAAAACTTAAATAAAATGACATCTAGATTTAAATTATAATAATAATAATCCCCATGATAGAAATCATGGGGATTATTATTATATCTTATACTTGTCCAAATCTTCATTAAATTGATATGTAAGCTTCTTAAATTCTTTTATGCTCTCTGTAAGCTTAGATATATCATCTGTATATATCTGAACACTTGCACTTACTTCTTCTGATGCTGCTGTATTTTCTTCCGCTATAGAAACTAGAGATTCTATCTTATCATAAACTTTAGTCATTGCTTTTGTTTCTTCTTCTAATCTATTTGATGTTTCTATCATTTTGTTAGCAACTGCATTTATTGTGTCATTTGCACTACTACTATATGTAACAGCTGTATTCAACTTTTCATTTTCCTGTTTCAAAATATCAAATTGTTTTGCAATGTCACCAACTATATCATCTACTTCACCTATAAACTCACTTAATCCTCCAGTAATATTATTTACTGCTTCTTGGGATTGTTCTGCAAGCTTTCTTACCTCATCAGCTACAACTGCAAATCCCTTGCCTGATTCCCCTGCTCTAGCTGCCTCAATTGATGCATTTAATGCAAGTAAATTGGTTTGTTCTGCAATTGAGGATACTAATGAAACTATTTGAGTAATTCCACGAGCTCTATTTTGAAGCTCTAAACTATTACTTTTAACACTTCCAAATCCCTCAAGAACATTATTTAACTTATCAGACGTATTTCTCGTATTTTCATAGCTATCCTTAATTTTTACAACTGCTTTTTCAAGTTCACCTTTATTTTCATGTTCCTTTGCAGTTACAGATACAATGGACTTTACACTATCTCTTAGCATAGATACAGATGCTTCAATTTCTGCAGTTTGTAGTATTGCTGCATTAGCCACCTGCTCTACAACTCCACCTATCTCACCAGAAGTATTTCCCATCTTGTTTGCTATACTACCTACTTCTGAGCTAAAGGTATTGATTTCATCTGTTACACCCTTAAATCCCACAAAATCTTTTGTAACTATGTCCTTGTATTCTCTTATTGAATTATATAATTCTTCGTAGAAATCCCCTGTTTCAATCTGTAAATCATCTACATAATTATTATCCTTAAGTTTATTTAGACCTTCTATTATTGAGCCCATTGGTTTATGTAATAGATTATTTGCAATAAGTGTTCCAATAAATCCACTTATTATAGAACTATATATAAGTAAATCTTTATTAGTAAAATAAACCGCAAGATTTATTATTGCTACAATTACTGTAGTAAGTAAAGAAACCTTTACGCCGATATTTCTTATAAAGCCTAAAGATATAAACTTATTAAGTCCATATTTTTTCTTTGTATATATGTCTTTTTCAAATGTTAACTTTAATTTCAAATTATCTTCTGTCCTGGATATCTCGTCGACAATTAATTTCTCATTAAAATGATTACTAGCCCCTTCCAGCATTCCTTGAAAATAATCAAACATACCTCTCTTAGAAGAGTATTCAAAAATAGCTTGTCTCTTTGATATTGGTTTAAGATCCAATAGAGGCGGCTTTGCCCCTGGTATCCTTTTAACAACTATTACATGCACATCATACATTGATTTTAAAAATGTATATAAATTTTCATGTTTAAAAAAAGCTGGATAATCACCAGTAAAGCTTTTTACATTATCTATACCTATTGTTCTCCATAAATTTGATATTGTAAGATTATTAGCTTTTGCTATTCCTTGTATTATTTTGTTAATGTTTCTATCGTCAACATCCTCTAATGGTGAAAAAACTTTATCTCTTGAAAACCCAGCTAGCTCTAATGCTCTATCCACACATTCGTCATTATAAAGCCTTCTACATGTTTTCATCCATGTTCTCACTACTGTCCCTTTCATAATTATACCTCCACAATCAACCTTTTAATAAATTCTATTACATATCAACAACTTTCAAGAAATAATCCATTTTATTATTTCTTAATAATTACTATTAGTTTATACTATTTTTAAGCTAATTGCAAAGTAATTTATAAATTACTCTTATTAACAAAGAACTATACTTACATCGTAGAATATAGGTAAGTATAGTTCTCATATTTAGTGCTTATTTTTATTTTTTCCTTTATTTTTATTCTGCTTTTTATATATTTCTTTATTATTGTTTACTTTATTGAAATTACTATCGTCAACTTTAGTCTGATCACTATTATTGATAACATTATCTTCTTTTATAGGCTGGCTATCTTCAGGTTTAGGTAAGGTATCTACACTACTATCTTTACTTGGTTTACTTACATTATTTTTGTCTTCTGCTTTAGTGTTATTAGTAAAAAGAGAGTATACTACAAATAAAGATGCTATTGATAACACTAAAAACCCGAGTATATTCTTACTTAACCTAGGTTTATTTGTTGATTTGTTATGATTATCTTTTGAACTAAATAATATTGATGTTTTCTCAAATGTACTGTCACGTAAATAACTGTTAATATCCTTTCTTAATTCATCAACAGTATTATATCTGTCAGCAATATCAAATTCCAAACATTTTTTTATGATTCCTTGAAGTTCAAGATTAACTTTTGTATAGTTATCATCCTTAAACAATTCAGAGGTTCTTGATACTTCCTTTGTAGTAAAAAGAAAATACATTATAGCACCCATTCCATAGATATCAGTTTGAATACAAGACTGTCCAAATCCGTACTGTTCTGGTGCAGCATACCCCGTTGTTCCTATAACCACGGTATCACTGTTTTTATTGTATTTATAATCCTTCGTGGTTCCAAAATCAATTAATAGTACTTTCTCATCTTTTGTAATCATAATATTTGTTGGCTTCAAATCTCTATATATAATAGGTGGATTGAAACTATGTAAATATCCTATTATATCACATAATTCTAGTATTATATGGCAAGCCTCTTCGGCTTCAACCATTCCTTTTTCAGTTAAGTATTCTTTTAGTGTCCACCCATCTATATAGTCTTCAACCATGTATAGATTTCCATCGGTAGAAAACGTATCTGTGACTCTCGGAATTCCAGAATGTTTTAATCTATTTAACATATTAACTTCTGATACTGCATCTATTTTAAATTCATTATCCTCTTTTATTTCTTTTATTGCATAAAATTCCCCAGAATTAATATCTTTACATAAATATACTGTCCCCATTCCTCCATTCCCTAGATGTTTTACTATTTCATATTTTCTATTTAAAATTTCTCCACAATTAAGCATTTTTCACACCCTAATATCTATAATTTATACTCTTAAATAATTCGAAAAAATATAAATATTTTTTAAGGTAAAAATTAAAATATAGTACCTTAGTTATTTGTGTTTGTGTATTATTTTATAATTTTTCTACATACTAACTACAATTAATATATATATGAAACTTAGGAGAAATAATGAATTATATAATATTTGATTTAGAATTTAACCAAGGATATAAATATGCAAAAAAAGATGATTCACCAATTAATCCTAGCTGCCCTTTTGAAATCATTCAAATTGGTGCAGTTAAGTTAAATAGTGAATTTAACATTATTTCATCTTATAATAGGTTAGTCAAACCTCAGATATATAAAAATCTTCATTCTTTTATTAAGGAGATGACCTCCTTAACAATTGAAGAACTTAATAATTCAAAAAATTTTAATGAGGTATATTTAGAATTCGTTGACTTTATAGGAAAGGATGAAAATATACTTTGCGTATGGGGAACTGCAGATATTAGAGAATTGTTTAGAAATATTTACTTTTTTCATTTAGATGATTCTTTAATATCTAAAGAATATATAGATATCCAGCATTACGCTTCTAAATACTTTAACTGTCCAAAAGGAACTAATATTGGCTTAAATAATGCTACTACATTATTAGATATCCCTATTATTAATCAATTTCATGATGCTTATAATGATGCTTGCTATACTGTCCAAGTCTTTACTAAAATATATACTGAGAATATTGTTTCAAAAAAATATAGTAAGAATACTAACGTAAAAAGAAAAAACACAAAGAGCAAAATTGATACTTATCATTTAATAGAACAATTTGAAAAGATGTACAATAGAAAAATGACAAAAGAAGAAAAGGGAATTATAAAATTGGCTTATCTTATGGGGAAAACTAATCAATTTCAAATTAAAAATTAAAGCTCGAATTTAATTTTTAGTTTACCATTATAATTCCAAATCCCTCTGCTATATTTTTATAAAAGTTTAGATCCTCTAACTTTTCACAAAAAATAGGAAAGGCTAAATTATAATTTCCCCAGATTGTAACTGGGATTTTAGTAAAATGTATTGTACAAAAATGTAATTCTCTTGTTGATAGTTTTGTTATAAAGGGAATTAATTCTTTTGAATCTATCTTAAAGTAAATCTCGTCACCTTTAATATTTTTAACATGATTGATAAGAGTTATTTGATCATGATAATCTAATGAATTTAATATAACAATTATTCCTTCTGGGTCAACGTCTTTTAAATATAGATCGACTACAACTGGAGTTTCTTTATTTATGTCATAGATCTTCTCCATAAACTTAATAAATCTATCTTCATATTTTAAATTAAAATTTTCAAAGGTCTTTCTCTCACCTAAGTCATGATTAATTTCTAAAATTCCATTTATATAATCATTCATACCTTGCATTATATTTTTAATTCTGATTTTACATACTTGTTTAAACTCTTCTTCTTTCATTGGAATTAATAAAGGTTTCATCCTCATGCCTCCCAGCAGTTTTATAATTTACTAAGATACTTATCCCTATCCCTTTTGGGGAATGTCTTTACTACTTCAATGTAGGATTCTTTTATCATCACTTTTATCATTTCTTCATTTACATCATCATTTAAGCTAACAGTATTCCAATACTTCTTATTCAGATGGTATCCAGGTTTTACCCCATTAAACATTTCTCTATATTCTATGGCTGCAAAAGGATTACACTTTAATGAAATTGAATCATCGCCCCCAAATAATACAAACATCTTATTATTCACCTTAATTACTAATGTCTCTGGGCCAAAAGGGTAGTCTTCTACTGAATAAGGAAATGTCAAACAATAATCTTTAATATTCATATTTTCCTCCATAAATATTTTTATTACTTATAATGTTATCCTCAACCTTAAGATATTATAAATTTATAATCAGCAAAAAATAAATCAAAGGTTTTATTACCTTTGATTCTAAGCTAAACATTTACTGTATATCTGAAAATTCCATATTAATAATATCGATGCTAGGCTCATAGATAAAGGTTTCTTCTATATTATTATCCTTTATAGCTCTTAGTTTAATTATGAACTCACTCCCTACATTTAATTCACTATTAACTTCTATACTGCCATTATGCATTTCTACATAAGACTTTACAAGTGCTAAACCTATTCCTGTACCTTCATTATTCCTTCTAAAAGTTTTATCTACTTGTCCAAATCTTTCAAATATTAAGTCCATCTTTTCTGAAGGAATTCCAACGCCTGTATCCTTAATAGAAATATCAACATATTCATCATTATCTGAAACTTGCACAAATATTGTATCTCCACTTTTTGAAAATTTAATTGCATTAGACAATAAGTTTAGCAGAATCGCTTCTATTTTCTCCACATCACAGGATACATACTTTTCTTCTATATCTGTGTCAAAAATAATACTTAATCCTCTATTTTCTACATATGCCACTATAGAGGATATTATCTCCTCTACAATAACAACGATATTGTGATTATGCAGATTTAATTTAATTGCTCCTTTATCTACCTTTGTCAATTCTAAAAGATTGTTAACTAATCGAGTAAGCCTATAACAATTTTGTTTTATTGACTCTAGATACTGTTGCTTTTTAACTATTATAGGATAATTCTGTCTCTCATACAGACTTAATACTTGAGAAGCTGATGATATTACATTAATTGGAGTTTTAAATTCATGCGAAATATTCGAAAATATTTCAATCATTGTGTTATTTAATTCTTTAGATTCCTGCAATAACTTTTCATTTTCTTTAACAGCCTTTTGTAGAGATTCAGCTTTCTCTTTGTATGTTATGTCTCTATAAATACTTAATACAGTTGGCTTTCCCTCATAAAAGAAATAAGTTGAGCTGCCTTCAACTTTTAATTTCTCTCCATTAGACTTTGATAGTACTATTCCTTTAAACTTAATCTCATTTGTTTTTCTCTCCATTAAGGATTTAATACCTTCTTTTACTCTATTAATATCTGATTCATGAAATAAATCCAAAAAACTTTTCCCCTGTAATTCTTCATAAGAATCTATTCCAAATAGCTCCATAGCCCTCCTATTTGCAAATATTAGTTTGAAATTTCTATGAATAAATATTATATTTTTAGAATTCTCAATCAAATTATTATAGCAAAAATCATTATTTATAAGTAATTCTTCTATGTACTTTCTTTTATTGTTATATTCCTTTATTTCTTGAGATAAAGACTTCAATTCATCATCTCTAATTGCTAATTTTTCTTCCTCGGTTTTTACATAATAGCCTAATACTAATGCAGTTACTATAAATGTAGTAATTATAATTAAGTCATTTTCTAGATATGTATTAATTACCAAATGAGAGCCATACTTCAAATCTATGCCTAATATTATAATAGAGGCTAGACTTGCCATCTCAAATCCAGGTATCATTCCTGATTGAATTGTAGTCGTGATTATTATAAATAAAAATAATAGTTTATATTGAACCACATTATCGTTGGAAATTATCAAAATTGATGTAAATATTGATAAAAAGATTATCCATTCTAAATGTCTTACTATCATTAAGACAATTTTATTGTTACTTTTAAAATTCATAATCATCCACATTACATAAACCATTATAAATATAGATGCTATTATAATCATCACTGGTATAAAACTGCTTTTATCTCTCAAAGCATCTACTTTAACTGAAAACTTGGTGAAAACTACAGCAGCTGAAGCAAATAACGCTAGAGTTTTTACTATTAATAATATATCTTCTACTTTTTTGCTTTTCTCACTGTACTTATTTCCCATAATTTCCCCTTATATCTTTAAAGATGTCTTAATCTTTCATTCTTAAGCTTGTACATTTTTTCTTTTCAAATAAAACAACTTATATATTGCAAAATTTATTAATATATATATAAGTGTTGATGGTATCATATAAAACTGCGTTATAAACTCTTTTTTGTCTGGCGTTATTCCGAATACTCCTAATATTGCAAAATTTATAAATTCTGAAATGATTATTATGAATAAACATACTAAAAGACCAGATACAGACTTCCTAACTTCTATTTTATTAATTGATATTAATACGATTAAATAAATACTCATCATAATTATTGTATGTACCCCAAAACTTATTGGAAGCTTAGGCACAACAAGTCCTATTGGACCCATAATTGCAGTTGAAATAAGTATCTTTTTCTTATCAAAAATTTTATTAGCTATCATATATATTGTTATAGCCATTAGAAACATTTGTGGTATGCACGTTACTACTAGTTCGATTAAATAATTTCTTATCATTTGTAATATTCCTCTTTCTTTTATATGTTTTACCTTAAAGTACACTATTATTTTGTTATAAAGGTAGATTTTTGTCAATAAATACATATTAATAATATACAAAAAACTACCAAAGTTTTTGATAAACTTTAGTAGTTTTAGCCATTAATCTTGTAATAAATCTATAGCTCCTAGTACTATGTGTGCTAATCCAAAGCCTATAATTGCAGTCTCTACCATTGGTAATACATCTCTTCTTTTCATACCATGGTGTTGCTTTATATCAATACAACGTGCAGCTATAGCTCCAGCTGTTACAGCAGTTCCTAGTGCTGTGGGTATTAATCCTTCTCTTACTCCAGAATGATGTCTCCTATAATTCATAAATATCCCTCCTTATTTTTTCATTATATAGTTTATCCATTTTTTTATTTTATTCTCTGTAACATCTATCCTTCATTTCCAATTGCATAAAAGCATGGTATAATAGATATATACTATTTATTAATAATAATTATCTATTGTTTAAATAAAATATACAAGCTTAAAATTGGGGGTATATCATGAAAGAAGTAAAAAATTTAACTTATGAAACAAAAGAAATACTAGAAATAGTACAAAAGGAAGAGATCACTGCCTATCATATTTATAAAAATATTGCTAAAAAAATTAAGTCTGAAAGTAATAAAAAAATACTTGAAAACATAGCTAACGATGAAAAAAAGCATAGCGCTATTTGGATGAAATATACACATAAAGATGCTTCTCCAAGTAAGCTAAAAGTTTTCTGGTATACATTAGTAAGCAGAATACTAGGTTTTACTTTCGCTATTAAGCTTATGGAAAAAAGTGAAGAAATATCAGCAAAACATTATTCTATTATATCTAAAGAAATACCTGAAGCATTAAAAATTATTCAAGAAGAGGAACGTCATGAAGATGAGCTTATAGCTATGCTTGATGAAGAAAAACTTAAATATGTGGGCTCTATTGTCCTTGGATTAAATGATGCATTAGTTGAAATAACAGGTACTTTAGCTGGATTAATATTAGCTATTCAAAATACAAAAATAATAGCATTACTAGGTTTAGTTACTGGTATATCTGCTACAATTTCTATGGCTTCATCTGATTACTTAGCTTCTAAGTCTGAAGGACGAGATGATGCAGCAAAATCCGCTACCTATACAGGTATATCCTATATAATAACTGTACTCTTATTGGTTTTACCATTCTTAATCTTTAATGACTCTGAATATATTCTAGCAACTATTGTTATGGTACTTACTACTCTTTTAATAATTGCAGCCTTTAATTACTATATTTCTGTTGCGCAAGATGCCCCATTCAAAAGACGCTTTCTTGAAATGGCTTCTATAAGTATAGGCGTTTCTTTTATTGCATTTATCATAGGCGTAGCCATAAAACATTTCTTAGGCATTTCTATTTAAATAAATTAAGGTGACTAGATATCCTAGTCACCTTAATTTATTTGTTCTATATTATTACTTCAACTTCATGTTCACCATCATCTAAATACGGTATCATATTATCTTTAATTGGAGCTCCATCTAAATATATTTCTTTGGTTTCTCCTCTCTTCACTTGAATATGATAAGTGCAACCACCCTTTCTATAGTTTATTTCATATCCATTCCATTCATCTGGTATGCAAGGTTCTATTGAAAATCCCTTTCCTTCTCTTAGCTTAAGTCCAAGTATTCCATCGATACCAACCCTATACATCCATCCTGATGCACCTGTATACCAACTCCAGCCACCTCTGCCTTCATGCCCTTCTGTTGCATAGATATCAGCAGTCATTACATATGGTTCAACCTTATATCTTTCACACTCAAGATATGACTTAGAGTGGTTAATTGGATTTATCATATGGAATATTCTCCAAGCTTTAGAATTATACTTTAGCTTAGTCATTGCAAGTATAACCCATGTTGCTGCATGAGTGTATTGTCCTCCATTCTCCCTAACTCCTGGTACATATCCTTTTATATATCCTGGCTCTAATATAGAATTATTAAATGCTGGTGTTAATAATAGAACCATTCCCATATTTTCTTTAACGAGATATCTTTCTAAAGCTGCCATAGCCTCTTCTACTCTAGATTCTCTTCCTGCTCCAGAGATCACTGACCATGATTGAGACAACGAATCAATTTGACATTCATCATTTTCAATTGATCCTAATGGAGTACCATCATCGAAGTAAGCTCTTCTGTACCATCCACCATCCCAAGCATTCTCCTCAAGATTCTCTCCTATAAAATCTCTCATTTTTTCATATCTATTGGCTCTCTCATCATCACCTTTATGCTTTGATATCTCCTTAAAATCATTAAGTATACTATATAAGAACCATCCTAACCACACACTTTCACCTCTACCTTCATTTCCAACGGTACTCATACCATCATTCCAATCTCCACTTCCCATAAGTGGTATATTGTGTGGTCCAAATTTTAATGATATTTCTATAGCTCTTACACAATGCTCATATATACTTCCTTTTTTATCTGACTCTGGAGTAACTTTATATCTCTCATCTTCTCCTTCTTTTAACGGTTCATCTTCTAGGTAACCAGCTTCCTCTTCTAATATGCTATAATCGCCAGTATTTTTAATATAGTCTATTGTCACATATGGTAGCCATAAAAGGTCATCAGAAAATCTTGTTCTTATTCCACTATTGACTACTGGATGCCACCAATGCTGAACATCGCCTTCAACGAATTGTCTTGTGGCACTATGCAAAATTTGATCCTTTGTAAATTCTGAATTTAAAAATCCAATGGACATAACATCTTGAAGTTGATCTCTGAAGCCTATTGCTCCACCAGATTGATAGAAGGCTGTTCTAGACCAATATCTACAAGATATTGTTTGATACATTAACCAGCCATTAAGCAGTATATCCATTGTTTTATCTGGCGTTTTAACCTGTATCCTATGAAGCAATTCTTTCCAATATTCCTTAATTTCCTTTAATTTTGTTTCTGCAACTTCTATTTTGCTATATTCCTCAACAATCTTATTAATATTTTCTATATTTTCTTTTTGACCAAGTATTATCACAAGTTCTATTTCTTCATCTGGATTTATTTCTATTTTTGTATTACATGCTAGACAAGGATCATAACCTGAACCAACAGAATTACTGAATTTCTCATACTTTAGGGCCTTTGGTCTATCAATTATACCCCCTCTTCCAAAGAACTCAGTACGATTTCCTGTGAAGGATGCTTCTTCTCCACCTGCAATTGTTAAATATGCATATGCTCTTCCAAAATGTTCACTGTAAGGATTTTGTGCATATATATACTTACCATCTTGCAAATATGTAGATATATATTGAGCTGTTTGTTGAGGTACTACTCCTAATACAGTGTGTGCATAGTATGATAGTGATAACCTTCTATTCTCATCGCAATTATTTTTAAGCTTTACTAACCCTATCTTAACGCTCTCATCAACCGGAACAAAATATGTTACTTCTCCAATTATTCCATTGGCCTCATGCTTAAAGCTTGAATATCCAAATCCATGTTCAATAATATATTCTCCTTGATCTCGCACAGGTTTTGGTGTGATACCCCATAGTTTTCCATTCACTTCATCTCTTAAATATAATGCCTCGGCTAATGGATCTGTTACTGGGTCATTTGACCAAGTAGTTACCTTGTTCTCTCTACTATTCTTATACCAAGTGTAGCTACTTCCACTTTCAGATATATGGAATCCAAATTCCCCATTTGAAATTACATTTATCCAAGGAGCTGGAGTATTCTTATGTTCCTTCAATATGATAGTATATTTTTCTTTCTCTACATCAAAACCACCATATCCATTAAAGTATTCTAAATTTCTTTCATCAAATCTGAAAGCTTTCGCATTATATTCTTTATTACTAATTTGTAGTAACTTTTCTTCTTGATTATATCGATATTTAATCTTAAGCTGCTCCATTAAACTACCTTTTTCAGCATCTATAACAAGCCTTGCTATAGCTATAAGGAAATCCACATCCTCGTTAGACATAGTTCCTTTACTATGTACAAATACCCCTCCTGGTTTATTTTCTTTATCCCTAGCATGACTTGAAGTAATCATATCCCTTATTCCATCTTGCAACGGCTGGGTATATACTGTATTTTGAAGATTTAAAATAACTAAATCTACCTTCAACCCTTTAGTTGCCCAATATTCATGTGCTTTGAGCAACTGCCTTACCAAGTCTAAATCTTTTTGATTCCTTAATACTAATAGTAAAATTGGCAAATCACCAGATATACCGTATGGCCATAAGGAAGACTGAGCTTTTCTAATCTCCTTAATGTACTTCTCACGTTCTCTCAAAGATTGATTAATAAATAGTATCTTTGAAGCCATATATTGATATAAGTTTCCTTGTGTAGACTTAATATCCAAGTACTTCATTTCTAAATGTGTCTGGGTTAATGCCATCTCAAATATTCTCTTCACATTAAACATTTGACTATATTTCTTAGCTAATTCTATTACCTCTTCTCTAGAGTTTCCTAAGGCTGTTGTAAATGCTACCTTAGCGGTCTCACCTGCCTTAATCTCCAGCCTTACTCTCATGCTTATTATAGGATCTAGTACGGCTCCAGTTGTATTAGTAAGCGGAGCACTATTCTCCATTACAAAGGGTCTAGATACATCATTACCTCTACCTATAAAATTAGCTCTACTAGTTTCATATTCAATATTTCCTAGCAATTCCCCTTGAACTGCTACTGTTTGAACCACATGGGGTTTTTTCTGACCCTTAGCTCTTGGTCTTCTATTTGCAATAACACAAGCTGGCTCCCCAACATACTCTGTTCTTATGAATAGATTACTAAAGGTTGGATGCACAATGTCTGCATTATATGGTGCTAGTGTAACTTCCATATAGCTAGTAAGTTCGATGGTTCTTGAATGCTCACTATTATTAGTTATAGATATTTTTCTTGTTTCTGCATTATCCTCTTGTGATACTGCTATTTCATATTTAGTATTTAAGTTTCCATCCTTTCTTTTAAATTCAGTTTTATCTAATGAAAACTTAACTTCGTAGCCATCTCCCTCTTTTTTACAAGGTTCATATGCTGCACTCCAATACTCATTTGAATTTAAGTTTTTAATATAGAAGAACATTCCTGTGTTATCTAGTGTCAAGTCTTCTCTCCATCTATAAACAGTCAATTCATCTCTCTTACTATAACCACTTCCACTATTAGTTAACATAACTGAATAATTACCATTTGAGATAATATTAGTTTCTGGATTTTGTGTATTTGCAGTATTAAATTTTCTAATTACTATTGGTTGTTTTTCAATATTAAACTCTACTGGCTCAAATTGATGTTTTCTGTTATAGATTATCCTCTTTGAAATTTTCTCCTGTAGTAATAACTCTGTAGCTTTCACTCTAGGAATTCTATGAAATCTTTCTTGTAGGATATTATTATTTAACACATTGTTTAGAGCCATCAAACTCATACCTTGATGATGTACCATAAAGCACTTAACTATGCCTTTTTTCAATTCTTTAGGAACTCTTTCTTTTGTATAATCTAAAGCTTCATAGAAACCATACTTTCCATCCATTCCTTCATTAATAAGTCTTTTCATATTGTCTATAGAATCTAGTAAATCTATCTGTAATGCCATAATTGTTGAGTATGGAGATATTACTAGTTCATTTGATAGTCCTCTTTTTAACCCTATTCCAGGTACTCCAAATGCCTTATATTGATAATTTAAAGCTGCATCGAAGGTATAGAATGCTGATTCTGATATTCCCCAAGGTACATTTCTGTCTTTGCAATAACTTTTTTGACCATAAATAACACTATTATAGGTTTCTTGAAGTAAAGTATCTGGATAGTTTTTAAGAATTAGCAATGGCATAAAATACTCAAACATTGTTCCACTCCAAGAAACTAGACCTTTTTTGTTGCCTATCAAGGCCATTGCTCTACTTAAGTTAAACCAATGCTCTTGTTCAACGTCGCCTTTTGCAATTGCAACAAAACTTGCTTGCCTTGATTCAGAAGCAAGTAAATCATAATACGAATTGCTTAATGAATCTTTTTCAATATCATATCCAATTGCAAATACATGTTTATTTTTATGATATAGCATAGTGAAATTAGTATCTTCAGCCATTTTATCTATTCTTGCTTTTAATTCTGATATCTTATTAATAAACTTATAAACACTTTCTTTACTCTCTTCTAGTAGTGCTTTAAGCTTATTCATTTTGTCCTTTTGACTTCTTTCTAAGCTATCATTCCTCATGTTTCTTTCTATATCATTTTCAATCTTTTCAATTTCAGAATTAATCAAGTAAAGTGGTGTTTGCGATAATAAGTTTTTAAGATTTTGTACTATACTTGATGTATCTTTTTCCTCTCCATCTATCACATCTACCCATGGAAATAGTTCTGTCAGTTCTCTACTATATCCATCAATTAGTTTTTTAGCTTTAGAGTTCCAATATAATTGTCTTCCATCTTGTAATTTTCCTATTTCAGTTACTCTGTTACTGAATTTATTTAATATGTTTTTCCAAGTAATAATATCAAATTCATTCTCATTTATATCATTAATATCCTCACTATTAAGTTCTTTGATTCCTGTTAGTTCTTCTATTTCTTTATTAGTCAAATTAAATGTGTCATATAATCCTTGAATTTTATTTACGTTAATCATAAAAGATTTTTTATACTCATCCAAGGTTTCAGAAACCAACCATAAGTATCCTACCAAGTTACCACTATCAACAGTTGAGACATACCTAGGGAATAATGGCTCCTTGCTAACAGTATCATACCAATTATAAAAGTGACCTTTATACTGCTCTAAACTTTCCATACTAACAATTATTTTCTCAAGCCTTTCGACAGTCTCTAACATTCCAATATAGCCTAAGTCATAAGCCACCAAATTCGCAGTAAGCCCCATTCCCATGTTTGTAGGAGATGTTCTAGTAGCCACTCCTTTAGGAGGGTCTTCTTGAAAATTGTCAGGGGCAAGCCAGTTATTATCCTCATTCACAAAGTCCTCAAAGTAAGCCCAAGTTTTTCTACTAAACCTTCTTAGCAGTTTCATATCTTCTTGTTTTAAAATATACTCTTTAGGTTTTATCTCCTTACTTATAAAGTAAGCAATTATTGGACTTATAATCCAAAGAACACATGATGGTATCATTAATACACCAGATTGTGTAGAAACACCAAAGGACAATATTAAGATTACTAAGCTAATTAAACTTCCAGGCCACATAGCAGTAATAAAACTTTTCAGATTTTTGCCTAGTTTAGCTTCAACATCAGCAGCTGTTTGCCATTCTAACAAATTTCTTTTACTAATAATAAGTCTATATAAAGTTCTAATAATCGCATCTAACATTAGATATGCTTGATATGGTAAAAAACAAAATATTAGAAACATTTGTTCAATAGCCGTCATGCAATTACTTATTTTTCCTGATAAACTTATCCCTTTAACTGGTGAAACCACTGCTTCTGATACATCAAATATTACAGGACATAAAAGTGCCAATAATGCCACAACTAATCCTTTATCAGAGGAAGGGAATAACCAAAATGATAGTGCAACTAATAATACTATTGCTGGTGCCAAAAGACTTCTTCTTAAGTTATCAAATATCTTATATCTTGATAATGAATTTAATGGAGATTTCTTGGTTATCCAACTAATAATTTGCCAATCTCCTCTTACCCATCTATGTAATCTCTTAGAGCTAGAATTATAATATGCTGGATATCCATCAATTAGCTCAACATCAGTTAATAATGCTGCTCTTACATATGATCCCTCTAACAAGTCATGACTCAGAACCTTGTTTTCAGGTATTTCATCTTTTAGCATATAATTAAATACGTCAATATCATAAATTCCCTTACCTGTAAAAATTCCTTCACCAAATATATCTTGGTAAACATCTGATATTGCGCTAGTATACATATCTATTCCTGTTTCACCTGAAAAAATCTTAGAAAATATAGTTTTGTTAGCTTCTATTGTTCCTACACTGACACGTGGTTGCATAAGTCCATATCCTCTTAAGACTTTTTTACGTTCTTTATCTACATGTGGTTTACTAAGAACATGGCACATAGCTCCAACTAACTTTTTACCAATATCTCGTGGTAACTGAGTATCTGCATCCAATGTTATTACATATTTTATACTTTTAAGTTTTTCTATATCACCACTTACTATGTTATAGCTAGTATTTTTATCTCCCCTTAAGAGAGCATTAAACTCCATTAACTTTCCACGTTTTCTCTCCCAGCCTAACCATATTCCTTCCTTTTCATTAAATTGTCTATATCTATTAAAGAAATAGAAAACATCTTCACCTGAATCAGAATATTTTTCATTGAGTTTTTTAACTTCTGCTAATGCTGTTTCAACAATTTCTTCATCTTGTATCTCTTCCTTAAACAGACTATCTTTAAAATCTCCTAATAATGCAAAATATATATTTTTCTCTTTATTTGCAAGATAGTAAACTTCTAAGTCACTAATTAATTCTTTTACCCTAGATTTACTTGTTAATAGTGTTGGTATAACAACTATTGTTGAACATTCTATTGGTAAACCATCCTTAAATTCAATTTTGGGCATAAATCTTGGAGTAGATATTCTATTTATGCTCCAATTAAATATGGAGATTACTATCTCACTGCAGGGAATTATAAGTGCCAAAAATTCTACTATATAAACAATTGCTGATACATTCCTATCAGCTCTTGAAACCAATGCTAAAACCAAAAAGCATAATAATGCTGTAAGTATAAAAATTGTACCCACATACAACTTAACTTTATGTCTATTCATATATTCATTAAACTTTCTATCCATTGTGGCTTTTGGATTTATAGCATATTTCAACTCATTTATTCCGTCATCGATAAGGTAATATCCTATATGTTTTCTATATTCCTCTACATTATTAGAATTCTTTGCACATTCAATAGCCTTTTTTGCAACAAGAATCTCTGGTACATTCTTGTTCTTAGCTATTTTTTCTACCATATGCCTATAATTATCCCTAGATTCAAAATCCATTGAAGTATATATTTTAATAGGATCTTGCTTTAATATTCCTTCTACTAAACTTAACTTCTCAAATGAATCCCTCCATGGAATTCCTCCAACTTCTCTTATACTTGTTATTGAGTTACCTATAGACATTTGAAAAGCAGCCTGCAATTGATGCTCTTCAATTATTATTTTATCTGTTGTAGTCTGTTGAATTTCTAACTTGCTATCTAGCCATTCATATAGTTCAATGCTATCTATTCCATTATTTCTTAAAATTTTTACAAACTTCTCAATAAAATGTGAGCTGTAGACTGTATTATCATTTAATTCTTGTAGCTTATCATTCAATCTGTTATTGTTATAAGCATTTATTAATTCTTCTGCTAATAATTCTCCTTTTTCCTTTTCCTTTTGTGCATATACAATCTTTTCAGCAATCTTGCTTATATTTTGAATTAATGCAATTCTAATCATAATAGGTAGAGCCCATAACTCTCCCATTGAAAGTATTGTGTTTTTCTGATACGCATTTATAAATGTTTCTATTGTATCTTCATATATTCTTCCATCTGTATGGGAAATAAGTTCTACCGCTATATGGTATATCCTAGGATATCCTTTCATTATTCCTTTTTTTATTACAGGTAACCCCTTGTAATAAGAATTAGGCATATTATATTTTATATCTTTATATTCTTTTTCAATTAAATAAAGGTTATCGAGCATCCATTCTGCTGCTGCCACAACCTCTTTTTTATATTTCACTTCATTATCTATAAACTCATATGTTTCGATAATATTCCTATAACTTCTATCTAAGCTCTTCAAAAGTTTTCTTCTAGAATTAGATCTAGTTGTTACTAAATTAAAGTGCTGAGATATTTCTAATGCATGTTTTTCTAAGTCTTCTTGACTTACACTTATGGATGGAACATCCTCCATTAAATTATTTTCTTCATTGCCTTTATATTTAAAAAATAGATAAAACCCAAGTATGGCTATGAATAATATAAGAATTATATAAATATAGAACATTCCACACACTCCTTATTTTTCTAACTGTAAAATTTATTATCCCCTATGAATATAAAAATATGTAAAAAAATCGGCAGGTAGCTAATCTACTCTGCCGAAATAAATAAATTACTTCTTAATTATATTTTTTATGATTCCGCTCTAACTTCCTCTGTTTTAGTACTTCGCAAATAAAGAAGAAACATTAAAAAGGCTGAAAAAGAACATAAAACAAATGCTAAAGGCCATACTTCTATAATTCCTTGTTTTTGAATATATTTTCCTCCTAATGAAGTACCCATTGAAGCCCCAATCGCCCAACTCAAGCTTCCGATAGCACTAAATCTCGCTCTATAGTCTGAAGGACTTTTATTAGCCAAGTAAACCCCAAAATTTGTAACTATAAGAATTTCTCCTATAGTCCATATTACAGTGGATATAACAAATAGTGTATATGACCTTATAATACCTATCATTCCAAGTCCAATTCCATAAAGCATTATTGCAATCAAAATATTAATTAATGAATGTATTCTCCTTGTTAATCGTGTAATAAAAACTGTGAAAAATATAACAGTAATTGCATTAACACTCATTAGAACCCCATATTTTTCTGCGCCATCTATAGAAAATACCTTATCAATCATCAGTGGTAATGCAAAAGTACTTTGAGTTGATACTACTGTAAATACAATATAGATAGTTAAAAACATTAATATTTCTGGTTTTCCTAATAAAATCTTTATCATATTATCATTTTTAGGCTTTTCTTTAGGATTATTTTCCCCTTTTGTAAGATTAGGTTTAGTTTCTTTTATATAAATATATGCTAGTCCTAATGCAATAAATGATGTTAATGAATCTCCTATAAAAAGCATCGGAAGGAAATTATTAAATAAGAACCCTGCTACAATAGGACCAATTGCTACTCCAATATTTATTCCTAAGTATTGCAGAGAATACCCTGCTTGTCTTTTTTCTGGTGGCAAAACATCTGCAATTATTGCATGCAAGGCTGGCCTTACTGCTCCATTAAAGAACGTTGATATCATAAGAAATGCTACTACTATATATGATGTGCCTAAGAATGCACAAGGCACGAGAAATAATGCTGATGCAGTTTGTGCAAATATATACGTCTTTTTTCTTCCTAATTTATCTGCGAAAATCCCTCCGAGCATAGATCCCGGTATTGTAATTAATGATGTTACCATTACTATTACACCAACTAGGCCTAATGACATACCTAATTTTTTAGTTAAGAATAACGTCATAAATGGCATAACAAAATCGCCAAATCTATTAATTATTTGCACTGCAAATACTATATATATAGTTGTTGGTAGACCCTTATATATATTAAACTTATTGAACATTCCTTCCCCCCCTTAGGCTATTTTTAAGTAATACATATAACTATATATCATCAATTAATATACTTCAATAGTAACGATTGAAGTCCTGAAAAAAGTACCATATAACCTTTAATATGGTACTTTCCTAAGTATTTATAATTAGTTCCAGAAATCATCCATTTCCTTAGTTATATCTTTTTTATCTCTAACTATTTTCAAATCTCTCCAATTTTCTGGTATCAATCTCAAATATTTATTACTAATAAATCTATCATCTATAAGTAACGCAGCTCCCTTATCCTCTTCTCTTCTGATAACTCTTCCTACTGCTTGCATAACTTTGTTTATTCCTGGATAAGTATATGCATAATCATATCCTTCTCCCTTTTCCTTAAAAAAATCCTTTATCAGATCTTGTTCAAAGGATATTTGAGGCAAGCCCACCCCAACAATTATTGCACCTATTAACGAATCTCCTGTCAAATCTATTCCCTCAGAGAATACTCCTCCCATAACACATAAGCCTAGTTGACTTTTATCTTTTGGTTCTTTAAATTCTTTCAAGAATTCCTCTTTATCCTCCTCACTCATATTGTCCTTTTGCATAATAAATATTATATCTTCGCCTCTAGCTTCCAAAATTTCTTGAGCTAGCTTCATGTATTTATATGATGGAAAAAAGCACATATAATTTCCTCTTTTAGCCTTCACAAATTCTATTATCATAGAAATTACTTTATTTATAGTTGCTTCTCTATGCTTATATCTCGTGGATATTGGCGCAATTAATGTCAAAAGATTTTTCTCTGGAAAAGGTGATGGAAGACTCATTTTATAACTTTCCTCGCTTCCTCCCAACAATTCTATAAAATAATTTCCCGGGGAAAGTGTCGCAGAAAATACTATTTTGCTATTTGATCTGTTCATCCCTTCCCTTAAATTTTTACTTGGATTTATACAAAATAACTTTAAAATCAGTTCTTCCCCATCTAACTTAACTATAGTCAAATAATTTTCGTCATAAAACCCACTAATATTTATAAATGTATTTAATTGAAAATATAAATCTAATATCTGCTCATACTCTGGAAAATCCTTATGAGTTACAAGGAATTCATCACATTCTTTTAGGTATCCTCTTATATATTCATAAAGTACTGTTGGCTCATCTACTATTATTTCCTTTACAGTTTTATCTTGAGCATCTTTTTTTAATGATATTAAGTATGTATTTATCTTATTTAAATACTTAATTAATTTTTTTTCACCTTTTAATATTTTTTTTGCGTTTAGTATAGCTCTCTTTTCCAAAGTTGCAGAAAACATTTCTCTTCCCCTAGACACTAGATTATGAGCTTCATCTATTAGAAAGGTATATTTTTCTGAACTTTCATCAAAGAATCTCTTTAAATAAACTCTTGGATCAAATACGTAGTTATAATCACCAATAATAACATCACTCCAGTTAGATATTTCAAGCGAAAACTCAAATGGACATATCCCATATCTTTTACTATAGGTTTCTATCTTTTCTCTTGTAA
The DNA here is from genome assembly GCF_022324735.1 of Clostridium sp. YIM B02551. Classification (NCBI taxonomy): domain Bacteria; kingdom Bacillati; phylum Bacillota; class Clostridia; order Eubacteriales; family Clostridiaceae; genus Clostridium; species Clostridium sp. YIM B02551. The sequence continues at coordinate 217,799 of NZ_JAKGTF010000005.1, forward strand.
ATTCATCTTCATTATTTATAATATCAAAAAGAGCTTCATTCACCTTATCATAATACCCTTGTGCATAAGGACACTCCTCTGCACTACAGCTAGAACCACTATTAAAGCATATTTTATCTTTTGCAGTTAAAGTTATACTTTTTATTCTAACTTTCTTATCTCTAATTAATCTTAGAGATTCTTCTGCCACAGTTCTTGTTATAGTTTTTGCTGTTAAATAAAATATCCTGTCTGATAATTCTTCTCCTAAGGATTTTATTGCTGGAAATAATGTTGATATAGTTTTACCTATACCCGTTGGTGCCTGTGCGAATAGCATTCCTTTTGATTTAATTGTGTTATATACCACTACTGCAAATTCTCTCTGTCCTTTTCTATATCTTTCAAATGGAAATTCTAAACTCTTTATTGAATCATTTCTTTCTTTTACCCAGTCCAAGGTAAAAAGAGCCCATTTTATATATTCATCTACTACAAAGTTAACGAATTCCTCTAATTCTTGTAATTCAAAAACTTTATTAAATTTTTTTGTTTCATTGCTATCTAGATGAATATATGTTAGCTGCAACTCTATGGAGTTCTCATCATTTTCTATTAGATACATATATCCATAAAATTTCACTTGTGCCCAATGAAGCATATTATTATCTTCTTCTATAAGTAATAGTTCTTTTGTTGTGCTTTTTATTTCCTCAATTATTATTCTGTCATCTATTTTTATAATGCCATCTGCTCTTCCTTCAACAGAAATTGACATACTTTCTCTTTCAAAAATATGTTTAAAATAAACTTCTTTTTTATATTCTTCATAAATCTTAGAATTCTCTTTTTGAAGATATTGATGCGCTCTTGTTCCCTCTTGAGCTCTCTTGTTACCCATATAACTACTATCAATACTTCCTCTTCTTAATATAAATTCTATTAAGTTTCTAACAGAAATTCTTATTCCTCCATTGTCCATTTTGAACCTCATTAAGCTTTCTAAAAATAATTTCTTATTTAATTTGTTATAGGATTTTTTATAGGAAACTTAATTTATTCTTGATTGAAAATATCAGTTTCTGGACATTTTCAGGCATGAATAAATTATTAGTTGAACTTAAAAATCTTTACTAAATATTAAAACCTCGTTATGTGAATTATATAGTATAATATTAACTAATTACTATTTTAACCGAAATAATAATTAGTAACTAGTATGTTTGTAGAAAGGAGCCTTTTAGTGAAGAAAGAAAATTTATTGACTTTTATAATATTAGCATTAATATTTTCTGCAGGAATTGGAACTGGTCTTGGAGCTGGTGCCTTTTTTTCACAGAGCAAAGGTACTCCAACCACTACATCTGTTATTAATCTGGCTGGTGAAAAGTACCTTATGTCAAAAGATACTACTTCTGACCAAAGTGGATTAGTACCAGTACTCGATTATGATGAAAGTTTCGTAATAGATTTAAGATATTCAACAACTAATAATTTTACTGGCAAAAAAATATATCCTGTAGACACTTGCTTATTACAAAAAGGAACTTTAGATAAATTAATAAATGCTAATAATGATTTTAAGAAACTTGGTTATAAGATTAAAATTTGGGATGCCTATAGACCAGCTTCTGTACAAGTTAATCTGTGGAATTTAGTTAAAGATAGGCGATTTATTGCTTCTCCATATGTTAGTGGTTCAAGACATAATAGAGGTGCAGCTGTAGACATCACGCTAGTGGATAGTACTGGTAAAGAACTTGAAATGCCTACTGGATTCGATGAATTTAATACGAGTGCCTACAGAACTAATACAAACATCTCAGATACTGCTAAAAAAAATCTTGAATTACTCACTTCAGTAATGGAGAAGAATGGATTTGATACCATAGAAACTGAATGGTGGCATTATGATGATTCTGAAGCTGATAATTATCCTATTTTAGACATACCATTAGAAGATTTTTAGCTTCAAGTACTCATACCTTTTGAAAAATAGTTCTAAATTTACTTAGAACTATTTTTTATAAGCATCTTTACCGCTAATTATGTGAGTTATCCCATAAAATTCACATATAATATCCATTGAATCACCATTTTATATTGTTATAATATAAATTATGAAGTCCAAAATATAATAATATTCCAGGAAGGATGTATTTAATAATGGATAAGCTTTTAAAGTTTTCAGTGGTTGGTGTACTTAACACATTAATTACCTTTATTATTTATAATTTATTAATATATATAAACGTTAATTACTTAATTGCTAATGCCATTGGTTATGTTGCAGGAACCATAAATGGCTTTATTTTAAGTAGTAACTTTGTATTTAAGAAAAAAGCATCTGTGGATACAGGCGTAAAATTTCTAATAACCAATGTTATATCGTTTATAATTAATAGTTCCACTCTTTGGTTCTTTGTTCACTTACTTGGTGCAAATAAAACACTCGCTCAAATACCTGCTATCATTTTGGGTTTTGCAGCCAATTTTATAATTAATAAGATATGGACATTTAAATAATAAACTAAACTCCGAAGCACAATACTTAGGCTTCGGAGTTTATACTATTCAATGACCTTTATTTCATTTTCAGATGCTACTATAGCTTTTGTCACAACATTTACAAATAATGAAGTTTCTACAACCCCTCTTATATCTTTTAAAGCTTTATCTAAGCTTTCAATGTTATTAACATTTTTAAAATTTACGTCAAGTAAAAGGTTTCCGTTATCTGTTATTACAAAACCATCCTTTTCTTTTGAACTTCTAAGCTTAGGTGCTCCACCAATTTTCTTTACCTCGTCAATTATATAACTCAGTGCTTCTTCTATTATTTCTAATACTACTGGTACTTTAAAAGTAAGTGTATTAGAAAATTTACTTTCATCAACTAAGAGTATATAGTTTTTCGCCATAGTTCCAATTAGTTTCTCTTTTGTATGAACCCCACCTCCACTTTTAAGTGCATTTAATTTTGCATCTACCTCATCGCATCCATCAAAGGCTACATCAATACTACTTACAAGTGAAGTATCTAATACATTTAATCCTTTCTCATGACATAATAACTTAGTCGAACGAGAGGGAGTCACGATTCTCACATCAAATCCATTCTTTACCTCATCGCTTAAATAATCCACAAGATATGCTACGCTCCCTCCTGCTCCTAATCCAACTATCATTCCATCCTTTATATAACCTAATGCCCTTTTAGCACTCTCTTTTTTTAATTCATTAGCATCCATAAATACCCCCAAATAATTAACTAAATTTTACCCATGCTTTTTTATTATTACTTTCCTCTACTAGTTCTATAATTCTTATAGTATTTCTAGCCTCTTGTGGTTTTACAATTATATCTTCTTCACCAATTATTGTTCTATATATATTTTCATATAATGCTCTATAATCTCCGCTTTCACTTTCAACTTTTCCTCTAAAATTAAGTCCGTTAAGCTCAGTATTTAGTGTCCCCCATAGTTCTTGCGATTCTTTTCCCCATTCTTGGGTATACTTTGGTATTAAATCTTTTCTTAAGTTTCCTTCTTGTACATCCATACCGTACTTAACAAAACTTCCCTTATTCCCATATAAAACAAAATGTGGACTATCTTCTTTTACTAGCATTCCTGCCTTTAATGTAACCTTTAAATTAGGATACTTTAATATTACTTCAAAATTATCTATTGTCTCTCCACCTTTTCTTTGTATGTTCAAGTCTCCAAAGACTTCCTCTGGAAGCCCAAATAAGTCTTGAGCTTGATCTATTAAATGAGAACCTAAATCATAAAGTATTCCTGCTCCTGGAGTATTCTGTTCTCTCCAAGCATTTTCCTTAAAAAAGTTTCTAAATCTATCATAATGAGCTTCATATTCTGCAAGTTCTCCTAGTATCCCACCATTAATTACTCTCTTTATAGTCTTAAAATCACTATCCCATCTTCTATTATGATGAACAGTCAAGAGTTTATTCTTTTCCTTAGCCAATTGGATTAGCTTATCAGCCTCTTCTGAAGTTACTGTAAACGGCTTCTCTACAAGTACATTTTTCCCAGCTTCTAATGCTCTTTTTGCAAGTTCATAATGGGCTGTATTAGGCGTTGCTACTATAACTAAATCTATATTTCCATCATTATATATTTCATCAATATTAGTAGTAAATAAAACGTCTTTATATTTAGAATTTATTTTTTCTTCATTCTCTACTCTTCCATCATATATTTTATATAACCTTAACCCGTCTACGCTATATACCATAGGTGCATGAAATACTTGCCCTGCAACCCCATAACCAATCAACCCTACATTTACTGTTTTACTCATATTAATCCTCTCCTTTTCATACTAGACTATGATAGTGTTCACATTATGTTTCTTTAAAATACCTAACTTTTCTTTTGTTATATCTTTATCTGTAATTACCATATAAACATCATCGAGTTCTACAACAGGAGTAGCTCCTATATTATCAAATTTCGATGAATCAGCTAAAACAATGGTTTTTTCTGCTCTTTTGCACATTTCCTTTCCAACTTCAGCTCTAAAAAAATCTCCGCAGGTAAAACCTAACTTTTCAGAGAAACCATCCATTCCTATAAAAGCCTTATTAACTGCAATTCTACTTAAACTTAAATTTGTAAGTGGACCTACCATTGCTTCTGAATCTTTTTGTAATTCTCCGCCTAATAATGTTACCTTAACTTGAAGGATGTCTTTAAGCATATAGGTAATATATAGAGAATTAGTTATTATATGAACGCCTGATTTTTTTGAAACTTCTTTTGCTAACACCGTATTTGTAGAACTTGCTTCTAATAATATAGTCTCACCAGGTAGGACTAACTTTGAGGCTTCTTGTGCTATTCTTTGCTTCTCATTTTGTCTAAATAATAGTCTTTTTTCAATAGAGCTTGAAGCCATTTGCACTGCTCCACCATGGGTCCTTTTTAATACCCCTTCTTCTTCTAATGCAGAAAGATCTTTTCTTATTGTAACCTCTGATACCCCAAGAATATTTGATAATTCTTTTACTGATACCTTTGGTTCTATTGAAATTATATTAAATATTTCGCTTCTTCTTTCATTCAAAATAACATCACCTCACTTGGCTATATTTTTAATATAATTATACACTCTCTTTCAAATGAAATCAATATTGTTTCATTTGAAATCAGTTAATAAAAAAATCCCTGAGAGACTCCACCATATTGAGGTGAATTCTCAGGGATTAATTTGACATATTTATTAAATTCTATAGTCCTAATAAACCTATAGCATATCCGATGATACCTAAAGCAAATAGTCCAAATATAAGTGTTATTGGGCTTACTTTCTTTCTTAACAATCTCATGCAAAGGAAAGTTAATCCTAATGCTAGTAATCCAGGTAATAATGAATCCAAAACACTTTGTACAGTTGTAGTAACTTCTTTACCTTGAGCGTTAGTTACAGTTGAAAGTACAAACGGAACTTTTATTGAAGTCCATCTAGCAACTAATGCACCCATAATGAATAATCCAAGGATTGAAGCTCCTTCTGTTAATTTTTGAAGTTTGTTTCCAGCTAAATCTTTAACGATATTAGCTCCAACTTTATATCCATAGAATTGAGTAGTCCATCTGAATCCTAAACGAATTACATTCCATAATACGAAGAATAATATTGGTCCTAATACACTACCACCAGTTGCTATAGAAGCACCTAATGCTGCAAGAACAGGTCTTAGTGTACCCCAGAATATTGGGTCACCAACTCCAGCTAAAGGTCCCATTAAACCAACCTTAACTCCATTGATAGCTCCATTATCTATGTCAGCTCCATTAGCTCTTTGTTCTTCCATTGCACATGTAACTCCTAATATAGGTGCAGTTACATAAGGATGAGTATTGAAGAATTCAAGATGTCTCTTTAAAGCATCTACTTGTTCTTCTTTAGTTGTATATAATTTCTTAAGAACTGGATTCATTGCATATGCATATCCTATAGCTTGCATTCTTTCAAAGTTCCAAGAACCTTGGTGGAAGTTTGAACGAAGGAATACACTTACTAGGTCTTTTCTAGTTAATTTTTTTTGTTCACTCATTGCTATTTCCTCCTCTTTACTAATCTAATACGTCGTCATCTAGATCGTCAGATGCTGCGCCTGCTGAAGTTACTACACCATTATATTTTGGTGATAATTGTAGGTAAAGGATAGCTAATATAGTTCCTAATATACCTAAAGCAACTAGGTTATAAGTTGAGAATGAAGCAACTACGAATCCTAAGAAGAACATAGGCATTAAGTGTTTTGCTCCCATCATATTGATAACCATTGCGTATCCAACTACAACTATGAATCCACCAGCAACTTGAAGTCCTTTTGTAACAACGTCTGGAATAGCGTTTAACATATTGTTAACTTGATCTGTTCCTGCAAACATTGCAACTATTAAAACTGGAATAGCTACACGAAGTGCTTGAATTACTAAACCACCTAAGTGACAAAGATCTACTCCTGTAAAGTTTGCTTGTTCAGCATACTTGTCTGCTCTATGTTGTAAACCAACTGATAATGTTCTTGCGAATATTGTTAAAACCTGTCCTGCTGCTGCTAGAGGGATTGCAATTGCTATTCCTTCTGCAACTGTTTGATGTGAAACGATTACTAGGATTGTAGAAATACAGCTGGCAATTGCTGCATCTGGTGCCATTGCTGCTCCTATATTCATCCATCCTAAAGCCATAAGTTCTAAAGTACCGCCTAATATAATACCTGTTTTGATATCTCCTAAAATAAGTCCTATAATTGTACATGATATTAATGGTCTGTGTGTTTGGAATTCATCTAGTACTGATCCAATACCAGAAATAGATGCCCAAATTACAACTAATATAATTTGTAATGCGTTCATTGTTTATTCCTCCCTTTTAATAAGAATTTTATAATGGCAATTTATCTTTTAATAGAACCTTAGAGTCTGATGCAACAACTCTTATTTCTAATTCTATTCCTCTTTTATTAAGTTCTTTGAATGCATTCTCATCTTGTTCATTTACAGAAATAGTTCCAGTAACCTGTCTTTTACCTTCTTTAAATGACATTCCACCGATGTTAACTGATTCAATCTTAACTCCACCTTCTACTAATCTTAATACGTCAGTAGGGTTTGTGAATAATAACAATGCTTTAAAATCATTCTTTGGATTATTATATACTCTAATGGCTTTTTCAATATTTAGTACGTGTGCTTTTATTCCTGGAGGAGCAACTTGCACTAATAAAGTACTTCTTAACTCATCCTTTGCCACCTCATCACTTACTACTATTATTCTTTCACAGCCAGAAACTTTAGACCAAACTGTAGCTACTTGACCATGTATTAATCTGTCATCAATTCTTGCTAATACAATTTTCATTTATAATACCTCCTCATCATCTAGGTCGTTATTTTTATTTATTGCAAGACCTTCCTTGAAAGCCTTAACAGCATCTTTACCTGCATTTTGTGCAGCTTTAACTACTTCTTCAAAATCAGACATCATTCTAGCTCCATATACTTCAAGAAGCATTGGTAGATTTACACCTGTAACTATATCCATCTTTTCATTTGCTATAGCTAAGGTACTTGCAGCATTAAATGGACTTCCTCCAAATAAATCTACTAGGAATAAAACTCCCTCATTTGTATCTAACTTTTCAATAGCTTCATTATATTTTCTTATTAAATCTTCAGTGCCTTCACCTGGTACGAAGGTTACATACTCTACATTTTCTTGTTTTCCAAAAATCATTTCTGAGGATTTCACAACCTCTTCAGAAAATTTACCATGTGTTGCAACTATTACTGCTGTCATTTAAACTCCTCCTTTAATATTTCCGTTGGTTTTTTCTGACACTATATCTTATAGCAAGTATCATGCCAAAAAAAGTGTATCAATGAATGTAAGCCATTTCATTGATAATATTTTTATTTTCTGATACTTTAATTAATTTTATTCTGCATTTTTGATACACTTTACTTATTGTTTTGATACAGTATTAAACTTATTTTTGATACAGTATCAAATTATTTCACAAATATGATACACTTCATCTTTTGACAGTTTAATATTAATACTTTTTTGGAATATTTCAGCAGCACTTTCAATTGCCATTACACTTTCTTCTGCAAAATTCTCTTCTCCTCTATAGATTAAGCCTTGTTTTTGCACCATTCTTTCCAATGCACAAGCTACATGGACAATCAATCTCAGTTGTTCACCATTGTTATATCTTTTATTCAACTGCTTTTCTAATACACTTATAAACTCCATAAGGAGTCCAATAACTTTTTTAGGATTTAGAAAGGTTAAATATTCTTCCAAACTTTCTTCACACAATTCTCTTACAACTAAATTCCTACTTTCTTCTTCTTCAACTTCAACTCCTGATATAATTCCTCGAAGTACATTAGCTCCATTTCCTCCAATGAATGATTCTAGAGATATAAACGGAATTTCTTGAGAAACATTTTTAACTCCAACTATTGCAAGAACTTTCTTATTCCCCTGCAGATACTTTACTTTCTCTTCGGCTCCTCTTATTCCAATAGGTATTACCTCGATATTTTCCACTGTTATATCATCTATGATATTTTTAACTATTTCTTTCAATTTTTCAGCGGTCCCTTGTCCTGAAGAACATATAGTTATTACTGCTTTATCCAGACTATCACTTTTGTTATCCTCAATATTAGAGTAACCCGAGAAATCCCTTAATGAATAATAGATTTCATCTAGTTCCTCTGAAAATAAATGTCCCTTTCTGACAGCTTCTATAACCAAAGGCGTAGTTACCATTTCTAACGTTCTAGTTTTAATATTTGTTTTTTCTTGTATTATCTTTCCGAAAGTAGCTAGAGATCCCATATCCACCATTAGAAGAACTCCTTTGCCTTGATCCATTTCAATTACTTTTTCTGTCACATCTTCTAAAATACTTTGGGGACTAACATCTAGCGGCATATCTACAGCATCTATCGGACCTTCTTTTCCTAATAAATCAATTGCGACATTTACCATACTTAAGGCGGTACTACTCCCATGAGCCACAACCAGAATAGCAACTTTATCATCTTTTCCGACAGTATTTTCTTCCTCTAAATTCACTAATAGTATAGCCAAATATTCAATTTCTATTTTAGGAACTTTTACCTTAAACTTTTTTTCAATCTTTAAAGCTATTTTTTCAGCTACTTCATATTCATCACTTTTTTCATTTATCACATATCCCATTCTTTCTATTTTCTCTTTTGTAAGATTATCATCTGCTCTCTGTTTTAAAAATACGCTTAAATGAAGACTCATTGCATAAGTAAATCTCTCACCATATTTGATATCCAAACTTTTTTCAGTGTATTCTTTGATATGCTTTACAAATTCAAAGATTTCATTATCCACTACTGATAATAACTTTTCTTTTACAGTACTATCTTTTCTTATCTTCTTATAGAAAGTTTTAAGTTGAGCATCAATATCCTTCATAACTAAGTCATGAATAACTTCTTTATTCATTCCTTCATTTGTTAATATAGCCGATTTATCCTTAATTATTTTATATAAATTAAATGGTAATTCATAATCATCATTTTGAAGCAAGTTAACTTCACCTTGTGGGCTTACTACAACTTTTTTATCAAGAACTTGAGATAACTCTTCAAATTCTCTTCTATTATTAGATATCGCAAATAGACCTTTTTGAATACTCTCTGGAATATCATTCAGGTCTATTCTTATAGTCTCTTTAGTATCCAATGAATTCAAAAACGCAGTAGCGCATATCAACTGAATATTAGATTTTAACTTTCCTATGTTTCCCATATAGGAACTACCTATTAATGCTTTTATTACTTCCCTAGAAACACTAATGTTTTTATCAACTCTGCTTGCCTCTGCTGTAAACATATGCTTTATTAATTGAACTCTTTCTTCTAGCGGACGTTGTTGTAATGAAGGAATAGTAATAGTTACAGGAATTCTTCTTAAGAAGGTTGCTAACAATGAAGACTTTGGATCTTCAGTTGTTGCTCCAATAATCAATACATTAGCTTCTCTTTTTCTTTCATTTTCACCAAGTTTATTAAACGTTCCTGTATCCATAAAATAAAATATCATTTCTTGTCCTTCTGGACTTAGTCTATGAATTTCATCAAGAAACAAAATTCCTCCATTTGCCTTTTGAACAATCCCATCTCTTTCGGTATCTGCACCAGTAAATGCTCCTTTTGTATGTCCAAATATATGAGATAAAAGCAGTTGAGGATTATTCCCATAGTCAGCACAATTAAATACTATAAAAGGTGCATCCTCTCTATATTTACCTGAGAACTTAGCATAGTTAAACATCATATTAGCAAATAAAGTTTTACCAACACCAGTTTCACCTAAGATCAAAGTATGTAATCCATTTGGTGGATACATTATTGCTGCTTTAGATTGATTAATAGCTTGTTTCAAACTACCATCTGCCCCTATCAGATAATCAAATGGAGACGATATCACATTGCTTTCATTATCAAAAAGATTGTAAACATCTCTAATCTCTAATTGCTTTTCCTTTATGTTAAGGTTGAGCATTTCTTCAAGCCTCTTTTTGCTAAAGTATCTAACAGGTCTCTCTTTTATTTTTATAACCAAATCTTGTTTATGCAGTTCATTAAGTTCTTTACTTACATTATTCCTAAGTATCCCTAATTTTTCCGATATCTCTATAGCAGAAAAACCTTTTATTCTCTTAAAATCTTCAATTGTATAGGCTTTAGATTCTTCTAAAATATAATTATATATTTTGTCAATTCTTTTCATATTTATTCTCATCACTTCCCATCATTTTTATAATTCCTTAACATTTTAAAATCCATCCTCATCATTTCATCATGCAAACCCTACATCTAACTAATAGTTTTGTGAACAAAATTTATAAAATTAAATTAGCCTATACTTTAAAATAATACTGTATCTAAAAAAAAAGTAAATCTTAAATTTCTCATTTAAGATTTACTTTCTACAATAAATAAATATATAACATATTTTCAACTTCATTTTTTACATAACTTATTACATAAATAACCATATTATAACAACTATTCTACTCATTATATTCATTTACTAATCTTTGAACAAGTTTCTTAATAACACTAGCCTGTGCTATTAGGGAAATAACTTGTAAAAATAATTTAATTCTTTCTTCATCCTTTTCTTCTAAATTTAAATCTTTTATAATACCATCCAATTTAGAATCTTTTAGTAATGGCCCTGTAATCAACTCATTAAAACTTTCTTTTTGAATATCTGAGAAAATCTTATAAGCATCCTCCCAAGAAATAATATCATCTGTTCTTACATTTATTTCATTAAATGCTAACTTAAATACTTTTTTAATCTCCTCTGTTGTTAAAACTGGTCTCATATAGCTTAGTAGAACAAGCTGTGCTAAATGTACTTTTGTATATCCTCTTTTCTTACCATCTTCTGGTTTAGATATTACTTCACTTTTAACATAATTTTGTACTATATTGTTTGTATATTTATCTTCAGTAAATTTATCATTTAAGTAGTCTATAACCTGTGATAAAAACAAATCATATTTAGGGAACTCTTCATAAGAAACCATATTGTTTTTTGACATCTCCTGAGCTAATGACATCATATACTGATCATCATATTTGTTACTATTCATATAAACACCTCGATTTTATAATTATCTCCACTTTCAATTTTATTATATAGTAATGCTAAACCCTTTACAAGTTATCACATATTTTTTAATATTTTATTAATTTACTAACCTATTAGAAAATAATACCTGAAAGGGTAATCCACATTTTTTCACAGGTTATCAACATATATTGTGGATAAGTTTATGAAAAATGTGGATTTATTTTTATAAATTTTAGAATTATCCACATTATTAACATTTTAGCTGTTATTAACTTGTTTATTATCTGTGGAATTCATGTGACTAATTATTTCATATTATTACATACAAAATATTACCTTTAAATATTATAATATTCATATTATAACTACAACTTTTTTCTTTTTTATGTTGATATTTATTTAAATTTTATTTTTAGTAAAATGTATTTAATATTAAGGTATTTATTGTCAATAATTTTTAATGAATTATTACTAAATATTTTCATTTTTTTCTTTTATAACAAATTTAAAAAATATATCGCATTAGTTTTTAGGCAAAAATATAATCGAAATTCATATATATGATATTTCATGGATATAACTATAATAATTCGACAATGTTTTTCTTCTTATTGTAAAATGGTTACATTTTTTTCATCATCACCGTTTACCCCACACCTTCTATGTTATACTCTATGAAAATCGCTTAACATAGCGATTTAGCGGCATTATTTCAATTACGACTCTTTTTCCTAATATCATTATTATTGACATTTTTTAGTAAAATACACTATTGACATTTCAATTAAATGGTATTATATTTATATTAGATGCTAATTAAGTAAGAAATTTGTAATTTGAGCGAATTTAATACAGAAAAGTATTGACTTTAAATTACAACTTTGCTAGTATTAAGTAGAAATATGTCGAAGGATGTAAAATGAGGAGGAAAAATTATGAAATCAACAGGTGTAGTAAGAAGAGTAGATGAATTAGGAAGAATCGTTATCCCAATAGAGTTAAGAAGAACTCTTGATATTGCGGAAAAAGATGCTTTAGAAATATATGTTGATGGTGAACAAATTATATTAAAGAAATATGAACCAGCTTGCATATTCTGTGGTGATGCAAGAGATGTTGTTAACTACAAAGGTAAAAACATCTGCAAAAATTGTTTAGCAGAATTAAAAAAGTAAGATAGTTTGTTTATCTTTCAATCTCTCCACACAAACTCTTTTCCCCAAGAGTTTGTGATATTAAAGCACTTCTTCCCCAGAAGTGCTTTTTAATCTTATATTCCAACTCCATATTTATATACTTCAGATTTAGTTAAGCCTCTTTCCTTAGCAACTTTTTTTATGGCTTCCTTCTTATCCAAACCTTCATCTATAAATTTAATTATATGTTCTTCTATAGTCAGATTTTCCCACTTAGCTTTAGCTTCTTCTACCAATTCCTGCTCACTTTTCCCACTTAAAACTAATACAAATTCCCCTTTAATACTATTGCTTGAAAAATACTCTATCACTTCTTCCAATTTGCCCCTTACAAAAGTTTCATGCAATTTAGTCAACTCTTTACATACTGATATTTCTCTGTTCCCAAAGGATTCTCTTAAAAACTTTAATGTTTCTAATAATCTATGTGGCGCTTCATAAAAAATCAGAGTATCTCGGTATTCTTTTATCTCTTCAACTAATTCTCTTCTATCTTTTGTTTCTCGTGGCAGAAATCCCCTAAAGGAAAATTTAGTTGTATCTAAACCAGATGCTACAAGCGCAGTTATTATCGCCGTAGCTCCTGGAAGAACTTCAAACTCCACACCTTCTTCGATACATTTTCTTATAATAACACTTCCTGGATCGGATATTCCTGGTGATCCTGCATCACTTACAAGTGCAATGGTTTCACCCATGCTAATTCTTTTAATTATTTCTTCTGATTTACCCATTTCATTATGTTGATGATAACTTATTAAATTTTTCTTTATATTATAATGATTTAATAGCTTAATTGTCTGTCTTGTATCTTCTGCTGCAATTGTATCAACTAATTCCAATGTTTCTAGTGCTCTTAGCGTTATATCTTTAAGATTTCCAATAGGGGTTGGTACAATATATAACTTACCCATTACTACCTTCTCCTTTCCCTCTACCATATATTTTATCTATTTCCTCTGTATATCTTCCATCTTCTCCATAAACATATAATGGTTCTTCCCATTTAAGAAAAGCCCCTCCATCTCTTTGACCTTCAATTAAAACAATATTGGGCGGCTTTTTTGTATTGGGATGAATCATTTGTATTCTTTTAGGCTCTATTTTATATTTTCTCATTAGACAAAGAATATCCGCTAACCTCTCCGGCCTATGTACCATGCATAATCTTCCATTATCTTTTAATAGTATCCTAGATGCAATTATAACATCTTCTAAATTGCATAAGATTTCATGTCTGGCTATTGCCAACCTATCATTAGGATTTATAATTCCTGATGAGTTTAATTTATATGGCGGATTCACTGTTACAATATCAGCTTTATCTATTTTCTTCAGTAGATTTATATCTTTTAAATCCCCAGTCATAAAATTAACCTGTTCATTAAGTTTATTTATTTCTACACTTCTATTAGCCATTTCCACGAATTCTTCTTGAATCTCTATTCCTAAGACTGTTTTAGGATTCTTTTTTCCTTTTATTAAAAATGGCACTATACCAGTTCCTGTACACAAATCAATAACTCTGCTATTTTTTCTTACATTAGCGAAATTAGCCAAAAGCACGGCATCGATACCAAACCTAAAAGCATTCTGCTTTTGAATTAACATAAGCCCATTTAATTGCAGATCATCTAACGTTTCATCATTCATTAGCAATGCATTATAATTCACAAAATCACACTCCATTATTTAACTACCTTTATATTATAGTTATAGGTATTCAAAACATCAATGTTTTAACAAATTAAAAAGGCGTCTCAAAGGTCTCCCTTTAGATACGCCATTTAATCAATTTTATTAAATTCTTCTAGCTGTTACAAAATGATATATAGGTCCAACGATAACGCCTACACCTGGCATAGATGCATGAAGCATTTGGCCTCCACCTACATAGATACCAACATGTCCAATTCCATTCGTGAATACTATATCTCCAGGTTGTAAATCACCATATGAAACTGGTGAACCAACATTAACTTGATCATATGTTGTTCTAGGTAAATTAATACCGAAATGTCTATAAACATATTGAACTAGTCCTGAGCAGTCAAATGCATCCGGTCCAGTTGCTCCCCATACATAAGGTCTTCCTATAAAGTTATAGCCATATGAAACAATTGCAGAACTTGATGCTGTTGGAGTACTTCCGCCACCTCTGCTTGGAGTATAGTTACTGGCAGCTTGTTTTTGTTTCACTAAAGTTTTAGCTTTTTCAATTAAATCTACTATTGCTTTATCAGATGCATCAGTCTTAACTTGCTTTGCATTTCTGATTCCTCTTAATGCGGAAATTGCATTATTCAAATCATCAACAGAACTTCCTGAATTATTAATTATATCAGCAAATGGTTGATATAATTGTTTTTCACTTGCCATAAGAGATGATTTTGCACTATTTGCTTGAGCTTGTACTTGTTTTACAACTACCATCTGTTCATCTTTTTTACTATTTAATTCAACTAACTTAACTTGATTATCTGCATTTAATTTTTTAAGTTGTTCAGTCTTATTCTCTAGGTCAGCAATCTTATCATCATACTCTTTCTTTTTAGAGCTTAAATCATCAATAATCTTTTTATCTAAACTCATTAACTTCCCAATTGCTTCAGCTTTAGCAACAAAATCACCTAAGCTATTAGAACTAAGTAATACAGCAATATAACTGCTTTCTCCACCAGACTTATAGATTTCTCTCATTCTGGTTCCAAATACTTTTTCCTTTTCCTCTAAGTCCTTTTTTGTGGATTCGATTTCTTTTTTATTTTTATCAATCTGATTTTGAGTATTCTTAATTTCTTTATTATTTTTATCTACTTCAGCTTGTATAGGTTCTATTTCAGCCTCTATTGCATAAACTTTACTTGTTAATTCGTCTAATTTATTTGAAATATCTGAATACGTCGCATTTTTGTCATTTAATTCTTGTTGTTGTTTATCAGTCAAAGGTACTGCTAATGCTTGTACACCCGTTCCTAACACTAGTGTTGCTGTCAATAGAACAGAAATAACCTTTCTTTTCATATCACCATAATGGTATTATTGACAAGTCAATAACTACCACTTCCCCCTTTCGTCTTTTAAACGTCATTGTAATTATACCATTTTTCCAAATTCACCTCAATGTTAATATATTACATTTTTCATTAAATATATTAATTTATTTACTTATTTTAACATTTTCCTTTTATTATTAACTTTTTATAAACAACGTTTTATTTTATTTTTCAACATAAAAGGATGTTAAAGTTAATATTATATAAATTAACTCTAACATCCTCATTCACACTATATTAAGTATATTTATCTCACTCTTCTTGCAGTGACAAAATGATATATAGGTCCTTGGATAACACCTACTCCAGGCATTGAAGCATGTATCATCTGTCCTCCACCCACATAAATTCCAACGTGTCCATTACCGTTGGTGAATACTAAGTCACCAGCTTGTAATTCTGAATAACTTACTGGTGTACCACAATTAACTTGACCCCAAGTAGTTCTTGGTAAATCTACTCCAAAATGTCTATATACATATTGAACAAGGCCAGAACAGTCAAAACTATCTGGGGGATTCCCTGGACTTGCATACGTATGCCAAAGAAATTGAGATGCATAACTTACTACATCTAAATTACTACCTGATATTCCACCTCTATTTATCGGATTATCTTGTACACAATTTCCTGTTGCAATTCTGCTTTTTGCTATGTTAATTAGATTTGCAATTTCACTATCAACTTCAGGAGTTTTAATATTTTTTCTAATATTCTTTAGAATGTCAATCACATTACTTAGTTCAGATTCCTTACTGGTAGGACTATTTACAACTGGTTCGTATGCTTTATATTCAAGTCTTTCCAGTGGCGCTAAATCTTTAGCTATTATCTCCATTTTACCTTTTACTTCATCTACGTAAACATTTTGTTCATCTTGTTTCTTACTAAGTTCATCAACCTTAACCTGATTATTCTTATTTAATTTTTCAAGTTCCTTATTTTTATCTTCCATTTCATCTATTTTGCTAGCACACTCTGCCTTTTTATCATTTAGTTCATCTATTATTTTTTTGTCCATAGACATTAGTTTACTTATAGCTTCTGCCTTAGAGATAAAATCTCCTATGCTTTTAGCATTAAGTAATACTACAATATAACTTTTCTCTCCTCCCGATTTATACAACTGTCTTAATCTTGCTCCAAAACTCTTTTCTTTTATTTCTAAGTCATTTTTGGTTTTTTCAATATCCTTGTTTAATTTATCAATTTCATTTTTGATATTTGATATTTCACTGTTGTTTTTATCAATATCAACTTGAATAACTTGTATATTTTTCACTATTTCATCTACCTTGTTTTGAAGTTCATTAAGTTCATCTTGTTCCTTTGAATATTGGGAGTAAGATTCATCATATTGTTGTTGTTGCTCTTTTGTAAATATCGGTTCAGCAAATACTGGCGTATTACCACCTATTAAAAACGCAGCAGTAATCAATAACGTAATACTCTTTCTATTTGAAAAGATACTGTGCTTTTTATTATTAAACATGCTAAAACCTCCTTTCACTTCCTATTGTTATATTATACCATTTATTATATATTTATCCAATGATTACATAATATTAAATTTAGTAAATTTGTCCATAATATTTATAAAGGCATTTTTTTCAATAATCAATGCTAATACTAATCTTGATTAGTAAAAATATTCGTATTACAATATTACTATGCTTAAAATAAGCTATTTATAATTAATTTAGCTCTGGGTTTTAAATATTAAACTAAATTTATAACTTTAGGCTCCTTTATATGTAGGGGCTCTGCCTAATATCTATAATTTAAGTAGTTAAAATTGAAACCTTGTATTAAGGGAGGATATTAAACTTGTATAAATTCACAGAAGTTCAAGAAAGTGATATTAATGATTTTAATAAAATAGATCCAAAGGGTCATATTTTTCAAACTTCATATTGGAGTTTAGTTAAAAAAGATTGGTCCCATAAGTTTATATGTGGCTATGATTCAGAAGATAATAAAGTATTGGCAACTACTCTACTTCTAAGGAAAATTCCATATATAAATAAGTACATGGCTTATGCTCCAAGAGGCTTTGTTTGCGATTTTACAAACAAAGAGCTTTTAGCTGAATTCACAGAATTTTTAAGAAGCTATTCAAAAATAAATAATATAGCTTTTTTGACTGTTGACCCCGACATTCATCTAATGGAAAATGAAGTGCTTCTAGATAGCGGTAACGATATAAAAAATTTCTTAAACTCATTAGGATAT
The DNA here is from genome assembly GCF_022324735.1 of Clostridium sp. YIM B02551. Taxonomy (NCBI): domain Bacteria; kingdom Bacillati; phylum Bacillota; class Clostridia; order Eubacteriales; family Clostridiaceae; genus Clostridium; species Clostridium sp. YIM B02551. The sequence continues at coordinate 235,947 of NZ_JAKGTF010000005.1, forward strand.
AAGAATACTGATTCTAAGAATTTTGAGGCTATTCAGCCAAACTTTGTTTTTAGACTTCCTCTTCCAACTGGTGAAGATAAGAATGCTATAAGAAAAGAAGTTTTCAAGAGCTTTTCTAGTAAAACAAGATATAATATAAAAGTTGCTGAGGAAAGAGGCCTTTCTGTTGAAGTATACGACAAAGATAATTTAACTGAAGAAGTCTTAGAGAGATTTCATGAGATAATGGTCACTACTGGTAAAAGAGATAATTTCATAGTTAGGCATAAAGGGTATTTTAAAGATATGATTACCGAAATATATCCTTATTGCAGGCTGTATATGGTTAAATATAGTTATGAGAATGACTTTAAAAGATTATCTGATAAATTAAAGAAGCAAGAAGAGTCACGAGAGAAAGCCTTAGCTAAGATTGAGGAACAAAAAGAAAAATTAAAAACTGAAACTGAAGAAGGTAAAATCGGTAGAATCCAAAAGAAAATTTCTGATGCAGAAAACAAGTATAAAGAATCCTTAAGACAAATTGAGGGTTTCACTCAAAAGATTGCTGATATAGAAGAGTTTAAAGGTCAGGAAATATATCTTTCTGGTTCAATTTACTTGTATTATGGTGGAAAAGCCTGGTATCTTTATGGTGCTTCAGAAAATATCTTAAGAGATACAATGCCAAACTTTGCAATGCAATGGTCTATGATTTCTGACTCAATCGATCTAGACTGCTATTTATATGACTTTAGAGGAGTTTCTGGAGACTTAAATCCTGAAAATCCACTTTATGGCCTATATAAATTTAAAAAAGGTTTTAATGGTAATTTTGTAGAGTTTATAGGTGAGTTTGACTTAGTAAATTCCAACCTTCTATATAATGCTTACAAAAAAGCTTTCCCTAAATTTAAAGAAATAAGAAATAAAATGCTTAATAATAAGCAGTAGAATATAAAAGGTTTCTAAAAATATTTTTAGAAACCTTTTTATTACTTTATGTACTTTGTTGCTATCTTCATTTGGATCATTGATGATGAAATCATAATCAATGCAAATAATATTACAAATAGAAGTGAATATTTCACAAAGAAATAATCAAGAATTCCAAAAATCATGCAAATTGAACCAACACTTAAATAAAATGTTCCTATAAATTTAATGTATGCTTTATGATTTTCTGGAGACATGCCTCCGCCTATAACTCCTGCTATTTTTTTACTTAATAATATCAGTATTCCAATAATAATAAATACTAAGCTTGCTAATATCATTATAATTGTAGTTCCCCTCATAGGTATATCCTCCTATTATTTTTTAAGATAAAGGTATTATATACACTATAACTTGAAAAGTAAAGTATTCCAAAACATTCAAATCTTTTTTTATTTTAATGTTGACATACCTCCTTAAAGTATATATAATTATCTATGTGCTTCGGGGTGTAGCGCAGATGGGAGCGCGCGTGGTTTGGGACCATGAGGTCGCAGGTTCAATCCCTGTCACCCCGACCAAAAAAAAGGAATTGCTTTTGCAATTCCTTTTTTATTATCCTATATTTCTAATCTTAGCTATTGAATTCAATATATCTTCTAAAGTTTGTTCATAGCTTTTATTTTTCTCTGTTAATGATTTATTATTATCATTTAATATATTCTTTATATTTTCTTCCTTCTTTAAGAATACATCAATAGCATTTAAGTACTTATTCATGAGATTTATTTTATTTTTTAAGTTATCCATATCTCCTGAGATTTCATTAATATATGCTCTCATCTCATCAATATTTACGCCATCATTTGTAGTATTGTCATTATTATTTTCATTATTGCTACCATTATTATTATTATTATTATTATCGTTTGGAGTATCTGGCATTGGTTCCTCCTTAACAATTGTTTTCTCCACTTCATCCATTAGGCTTAAAATCTTAATTCCATAATTATCAGAAGGTGCCCAGTTTCCTGATAAAGTTTCTACATATTTTGCTCTTCCTAACAAATATTGGAAGTGTCTCGGATCTTTAGTATCTAATTTGGGATATCCTTTTGCTCCCGCATATAATGCTAAATGATCTAGGTGAGCATGTACACCATCCTCCCATGAGGAAAACTGCGCATGGTCTTCAGGATTATCTCCCTTGGCATCACTCTTCTTAAGCCCGCAAGGATTTTTATAGTATACAGGTACTTTACCTGTATATTTTCCATAATTAGTCTCTAATGCACTTTGTGCATAGGCCACTAATGGATTAACACCTCCACACTCTTCACTAAACTTCCAATATAAATCTGCAAGAGAAATAAAAACTTCTGCTGCATTTTTATCCTTTGCCCATTGTATTGCTTGTGCTTGAATTGCTTGAGGCTTTGAAATAATTGGTGTCATAATTGTTTCATTATCACCATCCAATGGAATTTCACTTTTGCCAATATACCTTAAAAATCCATTTGCAATATTTACAGCAACTCTGTTTTTAAAAATCTCATCCTTAAGTAAGGTTTCTTCTTTTATATTACTTATAAAACATACTTCTACCAAAATAGCTGGCATATTTGTTTGCTTTAATACTGTAAAGTTAGCATATTTCACCCCTCTGTTTTTGAGCTGTAAATTGGAGACTATCTTTTCTAGAATAACTGCAGATAATTTTTCTCCTTCTCCCCCTTTGCTTAATGCGTAAATTTCAGTTCCTTCTGCAGTATCTACTTCTGCACTATTAATATGAATGCTTATAAAATATCTTGCTCCTTTTAAATTTGCAAAATTTGCCCTTTCCTCTAAAGTTACATAGCTATCATCATCCCTAGTCATCTCTACAGTGACATTCTTATTCTCCAAAAGCTCCTTAACCTTTTTTGAAATATATAGAGTGCATTCTTTCTCTTTTAATCCACTTTTACCTAGTGCTCCAGGATCTGTTCCACCATGACCAGGATCTATTACTAAATCTACCATATACCCTCCAAAAATATTAATAACAATATATAATATTTTTAGAACTATATAATTATTTCATTTTATTTTTATTTTCATCAAAAATATCATAATATTTATCTTCTTTTGATGCAGCTTTACAAAGACTCCAAAAAAGAAGTATTATAAATATATAGAATGTAACAAATAACATCATAGTTAAATATCTCCTCATTAGACATAATCTTGTTGACATAATAAACATTGTTTTTTAGGATAAAATAACTTTATACTAACTATTATTGCTATTTAGGAGGATTTTTATGAAAAAAGATTATGAACAATTATTTAAAAAATTAGTAAAGTCTTATTATGATGGAAATTTTGACGAAGTCGTAAATGAGATTTTAAATGCTTCTGAATCCGAAAAAAAGGAAGCAATGTCCGTAATCTCTTCTTTGTGTGGAGTAGCGGTAAAGCAAGACGAAAACTATGTATATAACTTAAAAAGAGCAATAACTGAATACAAGATACGGGAACGTATTGTAGAAAAATTAGCTTCCTGCAATGCCAGCTGTCGAAAGGAATCTGGTGAAAAAACAAACTGCCAAAGAGTTTGCGCTTTCGATGCTATCTTAGAAGATCCTTTAACTGGCGGTACATACATAGATCAATCTCTTTGTGTCGACTGCGGAATGTGCGTTGAAGCCTGTGATAGCGGTAAATTACTAGATAGAATTGAATTTATGCCTATATTAGAACTTTTAAAGAATAATGAAAAGGTTATAGCTGCTGTGGCTCCGGCTATTTCAGGGCAATGGGGGCCAAATGTATCTCTGGATCAACTAAGAGCAGCCTTTATGAAAGCTGGATTTACAGATATGATTGAAGTAGCTTTTGCTGCAGATATGTTAACAATAAAAGAAGCTGTAGAATTTGATAAACATGTTCATAAGAAAGGTGACCTTATGATTACATCTTGTTGCTGTCCTATGTGGGTTGGAATGCTAAAAAGAGTATATCATGATTTAGTTAAAGATGTTTCACCTTCTGTTTCACCTATGATTGCTGCGGGGAGAGTATTAAAAACATTAAACCCTGATGCAAAAGTAGTCTTCATAGGCCCTTGTATCGCTAAGAAAGCTGAAAGAAATGATCCTGATATTAAGGGTTCAGTTGATTATGTTTTAACGTTCCAAGAAGTACGAGATATTTTTGATGTTCTTGAGATTAATCCAGGAGAGCTTACTGGAATACCTTCAGTAGAATACGCTTCTAGAGGCGGAAGACTTTATGCTAGAACAGGTGGTGTTTCCATCGCAGTATCTGAAGCTATAGAAGAGTTATTTCCTGAGAAACATAAATTATTAAAGACAGCTCAAGCTCACGGAGTTAAGGATTGCAAAGAAATACTAGCCAAGGCCCAAGCTGGTGAATTAGGTGATGTTAATTTTATTGAAGGTATGGGATGTATTGGTGGTTGCGTTGGTGGTCCTAAAGCAATAGTTTCTAGGGATGAAGGAAAAACAGCCGTTGATGATTTTGCTTATGATTCACCAGTTAAAATAGCTACACATAGCCCAGTTTTAGATGAAGTTTTCAAGAAAATTGGTATTGAGAAACTAGATGATTTTAGAGACGAACATAAAATTGAGATTTTCGAAAGAACATTTAGCTAACTTAATGTTATATTTTTCATTTTAAGAGAGGTCATACCTCTCTTATTTTCTTATATAAGTATGTTTTACTAATTGCGTACTTTAAGATTTTAATATACCATTAGGTCATAGGGCTTTTGATAGGAAACTTAACTTATGCTTGTTTGAAAATTTCGGCTTCTAGACATTTTCAGGCATGAATAAGTTAATAGTTGAACTTAAAACCCTATAAATAATCTAACATTATTTTAAATTTATAATAATACTAATAATATTTGAGGTGAAAATTTTGTTCAAAGATGTACAAGCTGCAATATTTGATTTAGACGGAACACTTATTGATTCGATGTGGATTTGGGACGAGCTTGATAAGAGCTATTTAGAAAACAAAGGGATTGTTAAGCCTGAAAACTTAGAGGATGAAATTAATCATCTAAGCTTTCAACAAACTGCTGAATATTTTAGAAAAACCTTTAATCTTTCTGAGTCTGTTGAAGAAATAATGGAGGAAATAAATTCTCTAGCTTATGAAAATTATAAAAATAATGCTCCATTAAAACCAGGCGCAATAGAATTTCTTTCTTCTTTAAAAGAAAAAGGTATTAAGATTGCAATTGCAACCTCTAACTCTTCACCTTTACTGGATGTGGCTTTAGAAAGCAATAGCATTAGTAATTACATCGACTCTATTACAACAACAAACGAAGTTGACAAACCTAAAAGTTATCCAGATATCTACCTTCTTGCTGCAAAAAGGTTAGGTGTTTCCCCTGAAAACTGCATTGTATTCGAAGATATACTTGCTGCAGTTGAAGGTGCAAAATCTGCTGGAATGAAGGTTGTAGCAGTTTATGATAAATACTCAGAGCACCAAAAACCTCAGCTAATACAAAAAGCTGATAAATATATAAATAGTTTTAATGATATGGCTATATAAACAAAAAAGCTTGGACTTAGTCCAAGCTTTTATTTATAATATTAAACCTCATCTGGTTTTTCGTTCATTATTCCTATTGCATCGAATAGAATGAATAGTAAATTTAATGCTATTGCTACTATTGTTGCTAGTACCATTCCTTTATATTCTAGTCCATAAACATTTATCTTAATTCCACTCAACCCTACTATAAATATTACAGAAGTTAATATTAAGTTTCTTGATTTTGAATAATCAACTTTCTTTTCGATGAATGTTCTTAAACCTGATGCTGCTATTGTTCCAAATAATAATAAGCTTATTCCACCTATTACTGGAGTTGGAATACTAATTATTAGTGCAGAAAGCTTACCTGAAAATCCTAGTACTAATGAAATTAGTGCTGCTCCACAAATTACATATACGCTATATACTTTTGTTAAAGCCATTACTCCAATATTTTCTGCATAAGTTGTAGTTGGTACTGAACCAAACATACCAGATATCATAGTTGAAAGTCCATCGCCTAATAGTGATCTATGTAGTCCTGGATCTTTTGCTAAATCTTTTTCTACGATACTACTCGTTACAGCAAGATGGCCTATATGCTCTGCTATAACAACAAACGCTGCTGGAAGAATAGTTAATATTGCATGTAAATCAAAAGTTGCCACCTTTATATTTGGTAATGCTAAAAAGCTTGAACTACTTACTGTAGCAAAGTCCACTAATCCCATTGCATAAGCTGTAATATATCCAACTACTACTCCTATAAGTATAGGTATAACTTTTAAAAATCCTTTAAGTATTATATTACATAGTATTACTGTTGCTAAGGTAACCATAGAAACTATAATCCAGGTAGTATTTGATGCAGTTGGATTATTTGATCCACCTACAGCAAATCCTGCCATGTCTGCAGCTGTTGGAGCAAGTTCTAATCCGATAATTGTAACTATTGCACCCATTGCTGCTGGTGGAAATAATTTATTTATTACTCCTATACCAACAAATTTTACTATTAACGCAACTAGTGCGAATACTAGTCCAGCTATCACAAAACCGCCTTGTACTGTTTGAAAAGAATATCCTTGGCTTGTTAACATGAATACTGGTGAAAGGAATGCAAAACTTGATCCTAAGTAGGCTGGTATACGTTTCTTTGTCAAAAATGCATAAAGTAAAGTACCTATACCGTTGAAAAATAATACTGTTGCGGGATCTATTTTGAAAAGAATTGGAACTAATACAGATGATCCAAACATTGCAAAAAGATGTTGGATACTTAATGGAATTGCTTTTTTTAGTGGTGGCATTTCATTAACGTCCACTATAGATTTTTCTAATTGATTTTCATTCATTTGTAAATTCCCCCTTCTTAGTCTCGCTGGACTAAATTAAAGCTTTTATAACTATAGCATTATTTTATTAATTTTTCAAGCTTTTTATTGCTGTAAAAAAGCGTATTAACAAAAATAATAACTCCCTAAAATCTTTAGGGAGTTAAAGTTAGTTACTTTCTTTCAACACCATATTTTTTTGATAGCTCATCAACTAAATCAAAATACTTCTTTTGTTGATTTTGTTGAATTAATTGGTTAATAACCCCATCCTTAACTTCTTCAAAACCTAATTCTTTGGCTGGGTTTTTACTTTCAACTTTTATTAAATGATATCCAAATTGAGTTTTAACACTTTCTGTTACTTTTCCAATTTCAGCATTGAATGCAGATTCCTCAAATTCTGGAACCATCATTCCTCTTGAGAAAGATCCTAAGTTTCCACCTTGCTCTTTTGATGGACAAGTAGAGTATTTAGCTGCAGCCTCTTCAAATGTTATGCTTCCTGCTTCTATTTCATCTTTTATAGCATTACACTCTTCTTCAGATGGTACTAATATATGCTTTGCTGTAACTGTATCTGGTTCAAGGAACATTTCCTTATTTTCATTATAAAATTTAAGTGCATCATCATCAGTTACAGTTACTTCTGATACCACTTTATTAATAACCATTTGTGTTAAAAGTTCTTTTTTAAACTTCTCAACTTCTTGTTCAAATTCTTTTGTATTATCTAAAGAATTTTCTTTTCCGAAATTATACATCAACTCAAAAGAAATAACTTGCTCTAATAATTGTTTTTTCCCTTCTTCTGATGCTAACATTCCTCTTCTATCAGCAGGATATTTAGAAATTGCTTCATTTAAATCTTTTTCTGTTATCTCATTACCTGCTACAATTGCCAAAACCTTATTTTCCATAAAAAATCTCCTTTAATTTTAAAATTATACTCAATAATAATAACATAATATTACTATCATTGCACAATATACTTATTTATAATTATTCTCTCTATTTTAAGTTTTTATCATGTTTCAAAACTTGTCAACAAATAATTATTATTATATAATATTTATAATATTTATGATTCGGAGGTATTTTTATGAATAATATAGAAATTAATAAGGAGTGTCCTGATTTCTCACTAATAGGATCAGATGAAAAACTTCATAAATTAAGTGATTATAGAGGAAAGAAAGTAATATTATATTTTTACCCAAAAGATAATACTCCAGGTTGTACAACAGAAGCCTGTGATTTTAGAGATAATTATGTTGAAATATCTAATGAAAATGCTATTATTCTAGGTATTAGCAAAGATACTTTATCCTCACACGACAAGTTTATAAGTAAGTTCGGATTACCTTTCATACTTTTAAGTGATGAAGATAAAAAGGTATGCGAATTATATGATGTTCTCAAAGAAAAGAACATGTACGGAAGAAAAACAATTGGTATAGAACGAAGCACATTTATAATAGATGAATCTGGAATCCTAAAAAAAGAATTTAGGAAAGTAAAAGTTAAAGACCACGTTAAACAAGTTTTAGAATCTTTAAGAACTATATAAATTTTATAATTTCAAGACCTGTATATCTCGATATTCAGGTTTTATTTTTTATCTATGCTTTTTAACAAAAGAATATCCCAATGATGCTAGTACACCTATAACCCCACCCAAAGAGAACCCTAGAGTTATATTATCTATAACAATGCCTAAAACAACTCCTAATCCTGCACCAACTGCAATTCCTTTTGCAAGATATTCATTTTCTTTATCTGTTAATGACATCTTTTCAATTATAGCCTTCATCCTAAATACACCCCTTTATTTTAAGATTTCTTCTTGTATATTATTCTATAATACTATTATTAATATTTTCTTACATTCTGCTTAAGCAAATATTAAAAATTGCTTAAAATTGTAAAAAATAATCAAGGAGTAAAAAAACCATGGCTACTGCCATGGTCTAGTCCAACTTTTTAACATTAATACTTAATGTTAATTAATTGATAAATAAAGTTTTGCCGTAAATTTAGAGAAAATATAATCCTAGTACAATGTACTAGGATTATCTGGTGGCTCGAGCAGGAATCGAACCAGCGACACGAGGATTTTCAGTCCTCTGCTCTACCGACTGAGCTATCGAGCCATAAATACTTACCATAATTATTATAGAGTCATATACAACCTTTGTCAATAATATATTACCCTTCTGCTATACCAAATTAAGATATAGAGTTGAGTATATTTTATATACATTTGCCTCATGTAGAATTACCTTTCTATATGTAATATAATAATATAATAACTATTTTAAATTAGGTGGTGTATTTAATGACTTTAGATTATAGCATCGGTGCTAAGCCTTTGTGGAGCCAATTAGCAGCAATTATTAGAAATGATATAGAGTCTGGAGTATATAAAGTTGGAGAAACCTTGCCAAGTGAAATGCAATTAATTGAAAAATTTCGTGTTTCTAGAGTTACTGTAAGGCAGGCAATGGAACGTTTAATGACTGAAGGATACATAATTAGAATGCGTGGGAAAGGTACTATTGTACAATCTTCGACTTCAAATAAAACATATACTAGAGTTCAATCCTCTTTTAAACAGTTAGAGGAGCAAGATAGCAGATCAATACGTATAGTTGATTCTGTAAGCTATGAGTTAGCTCCCCAAAAAGCTTGCGAAATATTTCATATTGCAACTGATACTAAAGTCATAAAACTTAAAAGAAGTAGAAGAATAGATGGAAAAATCGTAACTATTTTCGAAACATATTTAAATCCATTACTTCCACTTACTTTAAACAGTGACTTTGAAGGTTCTCTTTATAAACTCTTGGAATCTGAAGGGTATGAGGTAACTGGAGGTAATGAGATACTTTCTGCATATATATCCTCAGAAAAAGATATTCAAGAATTCAGCTTAGATAAACCTACTGCACTAATTGATAGAACAAAAATAGGCTACTCAAAAAATACGCCAGTTGAATACACTATTTCTAGATATCTTTCCGATGGATATAAATTGCTTATTGATTTAATTTAATAATGGACTATATAGATTTTTATAAAATTCTAGTTAATCTTAAAATAAGGCCATATATAGTGTTGGAATATAGACTTATAAAAATTATAGGTGGGATTGTCCACCTATAATGCTCACTAAATGAAGATTACGAATTACTTCAACGATAAATTGGAACTTATCAATTTGACTTTCATAATAGCATTTAAAGGCATATTATTATCAATTGTTTTTTACTTGGTATTATGCTCATTTTGTTCGCTCTACAGAATACAGAAAAAATTCCATATCTATATTCCTAAAATTCTTAGTATCTTTATCAATAATATTCATACCGTTTCGAATAGCAACTTTTTGAGAGGCTATATTTGTGTCCCTAATGATAGAATAAACTCTACTTGCATCAAGAACTGAGAAAGCGTATTCCTTGCAAGCAATTGCCGCTTCTGCTGCGTAACCTTTGTGCCAATACGCTTTTTGAAACAAATATCCTATTTCCAAAATTTCTTTTTCTCTCCAACCTTGCATAGTCAAGCCACATTGACCAATCATTTCATTTGTTTCTTTTAATTCAACAGCCCAAAGTCCAAAACCATACTCTTCATATCTTTTAAAATGTCTGTTAAGCCAATTTTGCGCTTCTTCTAAGCTGAATGCACTTTCATAAGCAGCACGCATTACTTCCTCATCACACAATATTCTGCACAATGCATCATAATCGTACTGCACCATTTCTCTAATTATAAGACGTTTTGTTTCTATCAAAATCTCCCACCTTTCTATTATATAAATAACCTTTCAAAAATTCCTATTTATCGAGTAGTTTAAAATTTAAACTAACTCGTCTTAATTTACCATTGTTCATTAGATTGTAGTTTTTAACAACACTTATTATAACATAATTTACAAAATATCACATATGCTATTCATTGGCTCTCTATTTTTAATTTTTTTATTTTAATCTATGAGTAGGTTACATTTATTTGAAACATAGCCTAAATTAAAAGACTCATTGATAATATCAATGAGTCTTTTGCGCAACAAAAAAAGAACTAATTGGCGATTCCGCTTCGCCACTGGATAATTTTTAACGCAAAGCAAGTTTGCTAAATTATCCGTTAAATGCATAACATGCATTTAACCTCTCCCACACAGTCTTTTGCACGACAAAAAAAGAACTAATTGGCGATTCCGCTTCGCCACTGGATAATTTTTAACGCAAAGCAAGTTTGCTAAATTATCCGTTAAATGCATAACATGCATTTAACCTCTCCCACACAGTCTTTTGCACGACAAAAAAAGAACTAATTGGCGATTCCGCTTCGCCACTGGATAATTTTTAACGCAAAGCAAGTTTGCTAAATTATCCGTTAAATGCATAACATGCATTTAACCTCTCCCACACAGTCTTTTGCACGACAAAAAAAGAACTAATTGGCGATTCCGCTTCGCCACTGGATAATTTTTAACGCAAAGCAAGTTTGCTAAATTATCCGTTAAATGCATAACATGCATTTAACCT